>JAHEII010000093.1 GCA_024639485.1 Alphaproteobacteria bacterium | reverse complement strand
GGCCAGCGGTATCAATGATCAGGATATCAGCCGAAGCATCTATTGCGGTTTCAAGTCCTTTATAGGCGATTGCCGCCGCATCACCACCCGGCTCACCGTGAATCACTTCTGTCCCGGTGCGTGTTCCCCATAGCTTTAGCTGATCAATTGCCGCCGCCCGAAAGGTATCTGCCGCCGCCATGATGACGGTTTTGCCTTCGGATTGCCATAACTCAGCCAGCTTACCGGCGGTTGTTGTCTTGCCAGAACCATTGACCCCAACCATTAGCACAACAAACGGCTTGGCGGCCGGATCAGGGTCTAGTGGCACCGCCACCGGTGACAGGATTTCGGCAACGCCTTCGGCCAGTGTTTCTTTGATCTCATCTTCGGTGACTTCGGTATTAAACCGCTGTGATTTCAGATTTTTTATCAGCTTTTCAGATGCCGCAATGCCCAGATCAGACATGACCAGCGCATCAAGCAGATCATCCAGCGTTTCTTGATCCAGTTTCTTTTTTTTCACAACAGATGTAATGGTTTCCGTCAGCCGTGAGGCTGTTTTTCCTAACCCTGCTTTCAGGCGACCAAAAAAGCTCATATGTTTAGCTCCGCTTCTAGTAATTCCCCCTGACGGCGCAGAATCCGAACCGGATATATCTGTCCTGCCGCCAGATTAGTATCTGTCATTTTCACCCGCCCGAATTGCCGCGTATGGGCAATGCCGCCGGTTTCCATCACCACCTCATCCGTCTGGCCAACCATTTTATCCATCTGCCGGTGCGCCAGTTCCTGTCCTAATTGCCTAAACTCGGCAGCACGGGCGCGGATAATTTGCGTGTCTATTTGCGGCATCCGTGCCGCAGGCGTGCCTTCGCGTGGCGAAAAGGGAAACACATGCATCCAGCTGATATTCAGATCATCCATCAACCGCATGCTATTTTCATGCGCCTCAGCATCTTCGGTGGGAAAGCCGGCAATCAAATCTGCCCCGAATACGATATCTGGCCGCCGTTGACGCAAATCTGCCACTAGCGCCTTAAGATCATCAGGGCTATGCCGCCGTTTCATCCGTTTCAACATCAGCCCATCACCATGTTGAACCGATAAATGCAGATGCGGCATCAAGCGGGGATTATCCGCCAGCACTGCCCGTAGATCAACATCAACATCAGCCGGATCAATAGACGATAACCGCAAGCGCGGCAATTCAGGAACAGCCGACAATATCGCCGCTACTAACTGGCCTAATTTTGGTGCGGCGTGATCAGATACGGCCAGATCATTCCCCCATGAAGATATATCAACTCCGGTTAGCACAACTTCGGCTACGCCAGCGGCCACCAGATGACGGGTTTGCGCCACCACATCCGCCACTGATACAGACCGGCTGCCCCCACGACCATAGGGAATAATGCAGAAAGTACAGCGGTGGTCACAGCCTTGCTGAATTTGCAAAAAGGCGCGGCTATGATGATCAAAACCGGCCAGCATATGCGGGGCAACGGATTTTACAGTCATTATATCACCAACAAGCGACGGTAATTCGGGCGTATTAGTGGTGGCAAGCCTGCGCCAGCTTTCGGCATCCAGTTTTTCGTGATTGCCAATCACAGCATCGACTTCTGGCATGGCTTGCCATGCTTGCGGATTAATCTGGGCGGCACATCCGGTGACAATGATCTGGATATCCGCGTTATCACGACGGGTTTTCCGGATCATCTGGCGCGCCTGTTTCTCAGCTTCGGCCGTGACAGCACAAGTATTAATGACAACCATATTATCGCATCCGGACTGGCTGGTATGTTCGCGAATAACTTCGCTTTCCCAGCTATTCAGACGGCAACCAAAGGTTTCTATGCGCGCGCCATTAGTCATGGCTGGCCTCGCCCGGATTATTTTTATCAAAATCCGGCAATGTCACCTGACCATGGAACACATCACTAACCGCACCAGTCATGATAGCGCCATCATCCGTCCAGTTGATCATCAGCTCACCACCATCCAGAACAACCGTGACAGATTTATCCGTTAACCCCAAACGGTGTGCCGCAATCGCCGATGCCGTCGCCCCACTGCCGCATGCGCTAGTAATCCCGGCTCCACGTTCCCAGACCCGCATGCGAATACGGTTCTCCCCGATTAAACTGATAAACTCGATATTGGCTTTATGTGGAAACAAGGCGTGGGTTTCCAGTCCGCCACCAATATCAGCCAGTGGGATCGTATCAGCATCAGCAACCGCAAAGATACAATGCGGATTACCAATGTTTATAGCCATGGCTAACGGTAATTCCATTCCAATATTCTGCCCTATATCCTGCCCTATATTTAGCCGGCTGGTATCCGCTGGTTCGGCTAATGGAATATCTGTCCAGTCAAAACGCGGCTGACCCATATTGACTGCGATTAATCCGTCCGTGCTCTGCCATGCCTCTAACTTGCCGCCGTCACTATGTAATGTGATCCGGTCTTTACCTAGCCGCCGCATCATCAGCGCGGCTACACATCGCGTGCCATTGCCACATGCCTCAGCCATTGACCCATCGCTGTTCAGAATGATCAGCCGGGCATCCGCTGTATTATCCGGCATGTTATTTTCAGTAGTAATTAATATCTGGTCACAGCCAATACCGCGCCGGCGATCCGCCAGCCAGCCCGCATGCGCTGTTATCGCCGCAATCATGGGCGGTGTTGCCATATCAACAATGATAAAATCATTGCCAAGGCCATGCATTTTGACAAAAGACAGTTCCATGATGCCGATATACGCGGTTTTACGGGTTTTTGCAAAACTTCATCTATTAGACTCTATTCATCTAATCGCAAAACAACTGGCGCGTGATCTGATGGTTTTTCCCATCCCCGGGCGGATGTAATCACCTCAGCCCCGATAATCTGATCCCGTAATGGCGGCGTTACCCAGATATGATCCAGCCTGCGGCCACGATTTGCCGCCGCCCAGTCACGCGCCCGATATGACCACCATGAATATAATTTACCATCAGGAATAGCTAGCCGTACCCCATCATGCCAGTTGCCTTTATCCATGATGCGATTTAGCGCATCAACCTCAACCGGTGTGTGACTGACGACTTTTAATAATTGTTTATGCGACCAGACATCATCTTCGCGCGGGGCAATGTTCAAATCACCGACCAGCACCGATGGCTGGCTATGATCCCGCTGTGCTGACCAGTCTGCCAGTTCAGCAAGAAAGCGCAATTTATGGGCAAATTTATCATTAACTGCCGGATCAGCCACATCACCACCAGCCGGAACATAGAAATTATCAATAATCAGATCATTTTCCAGCACAACAGACAGATGCCGGCAATCCTGTTTTCCTGCCCAGTGGGTATGATCTTGCGACCGGATCGGGCGCCGCGATATCATGGCAACGCCGTTGTAACCTTTCTCACCCCGATAGGCCAGATGCGGATAACCGGCGGCAATAAAAGCATCGGCCGGAAACACGTCATCCGGACATTTGGTTTCCTGCAGGCATAATATATCAGGCGCGTGTTCTGCCAGAAGCGTTAGCACTTGCGGCAATCTGAGCCGGACAGAATTAATATTCCATGTGATGATTTTCATAGCTGTTCACCTGATCGGTTTTTATCACGGTAATGGTAATGATATTATTGTTGATAATTGGGCGGCACAAATAGCCGTTGGGACAGAGCCATATCTTTTTCCAGATTCTGAAATGCCACCACGGTTTGCACGCCAGCGCTATCGGTGATAATCCAGCGGCGCAATTCAAATGGCTTTTCCGAAAACTCAAGCACCAGCATTCCTGCATCATCACCAGTGGGTTTATCCAGTGCAATTCTGACCACGCCATCCTTGGTTGTGGCAGTGGTAGATATGCCATCAAGGCTGAGTTTTACATTCTCGTTAAACAGAATCCCAAGTGGCGTTTCGCTGATCGGATAGCTGGTCAGTTTTTCCTGATCCTGCTCATCCACATGAAGCCAGATTTTTGTTGTAATCAGCACCGTTTCCAGCGGTTCATCATAATCAAACCGTGACCAGTATGGGCGTTTCAGATAGACATCCCCCTCAGCATAAGCGCCATCATCGGATATCTGGATAAACCGGCCTTTTAAGGTTTTGATCTGATTGAACCAGTTTTCAGCATCAGTAATCGGATCAGCATAAGCCGTCATGCCAGCGGACATGATCCCGAAAACAACAATGGCGCGAACCAATGGACGCATTAAATTAAACATGATCCGTATCCATCAATATCTCACGCTTGCCAGCATGGTTTGCCGGACTGACCAGTCCGTTTCGTTCCATGTCTTCGATAATTGTGGCGGCGCGGTTATATCCTATCCGCAAATGCCGCTGAATAAATGACGTTGACGCCTTACCTTCGCGCCGTACCAGCTCAACTGCCTGATCATAAAGACTAGCCTCACCATCCAGATCAGCCCCACCTGCATCACCATTTTGTTGTGGGTCTGCTTCGACCGTGACGCTATCGTCATATTCTGGCTCACCCTGTTGACGGAGAAAGCTAGCAACTTTTTCAACTTCATCATCACTAACAAAAGGGCCATGCACACGGACAATACGGCCACCGCCTTCCATAAACAGCATATCCCCCCGACCAAGCAGATGTTCCGCGCCCTGTTCGCCAAGAATAGTGCGGCTATCAATACGGGATGTGACCTGAAACGAAATCCGGGTCGGGAAATTGGCCTTGATCGTGCCAGTGATAACATCAACTGATGGACGCTGGGTCGCCATGATTACATGAATACCGGCGGCGCGTGCCATTTGTGCCAGCCGCTGAACCATGGCTTCGATATCCTTACCGGCGACTAGCATCAGATCGGCGACTTCATCAATAATGACAACAATATATGGCAGAACGTTCAAATCCAGCTGTTCTTCTTCGTAAACCGGCTGGCCGCTTTCCTCATCAAATCCGGTCTGGACGCGGCGGCTTAATGATTCGCCCTTGCGCTTGGCATCCAGAATATATTTATTAAATCCGTCAATGTTCCGCACCCCGACCTTTGCCATATTGCGATAGCGGTTTTCCATTTCCCTTACTGCCCATTTTAAGGCAACAACCGCTTTATTCGGATCAGTTACCACCGGCGTGAGCAGATGCGGAATACCATCATAAACCGATAATTCCAGCATTTTCGGATCAATCATGATCAACCGGCAGGTTTCTGGGGTATGGGTATATAATAGCGACAGAATCATGCCGTTAATACCAACCGATTTACCAGAACCCGTAGTTCCAGCGACCAACAAATGCGGCATCCGCGTCAAATCTGCAACAACCGGATTTCCGGCAATATCCATTCCCAGCGCCACCGGCAAGGCGGCTTTGCTGGCTTCCCATTCGTCATGATCCAGAATATCGCGGATCAATACCGTCTGGCGGTTTGTGTTTGGTAGCTCAATGCCAATGGTATTCTGGCCGGGAACAACAGCAACCCGTACCGATAGCGCCGACATTGACCGGGCAATATCATCAGATAGACTAATCACGCGCTGGGTTTTGGTTCCCGGTGCCGGATTAAGCTCATAACGGGTCACAACAGGGCCAAATCTGGCCTTTTCAATGTTGCCGCCGATACCGAATTCGGACAACACGCCTTCTAGCATGCGCGATGTATTATCCAGTGCTTCAGCATCTGGTGCGATTAATATGTCATTCGGTTCAGCCAGTAATTCTGACGATGGCAGGCTATATCCACTAGGTGTGGCCAGATCAAGGGATGCCTGCCTGCCAGCAGATGTTTTTTTGCGGCGTTTTGCTGATGTCGCCGCTGGCGTTTCCGGTTCTGCGTCATCTTTGCCGGCAACAATAATCGGCTCGCGCCGGGGAGCCGGTGATTTGCGTTTGGAACGGGGTTTTGATTTCTGTTTTTCAGCGGCCAGCGTTTTTGCTTTCGCCATACCATGAAACAGTTTGACCACGGCGGCGCGCATCAGCTGATAGGATTTGCCCACCACACGCAATTCGTTTTTCCCGATTGAGGCAATATATATATAGCCGGTTATCGCCACAATCATAAGCGCTATGGCTATCAGATGCTGGCCATTTACCATAACCGGTGACTGAATAATTGCCTCAGTCAGCATTGCATAATTAAGGATAATATCCTTGGTCGCGATTCCCGTGGCGTTTCCGTAAATGGTGATATCAAAAAATAACGGCAATACCGCAATCGCCGTTGCCATCAGAATAAGGACAAACGGCATTAGAATCACCCGTAGAATCAACCGCCCCTGCCAACGGTTTTGCCACATCCGGTATGACCAGATCAGCGGAATAATAGCCAGCGCAATAGATACGGCAAATCCAAATGCATTAATCAGAAAACTGGAAATATTGGCACCATAAGCACCAAAAATATTACTGGTCTGAACAGCATCATTAGCCGTGCTGTTAAGCGATGGATCAGCCGGATCATGGCTCAACACCATCAACAACAGGCCAATGCTCACCGCAAACAGACCAACGGCGGCAAGTTTAAAACATACCCGGGCAAACCATGCTGATATCGCCGGTGAAATGATTGGGGCTTTATCGCCTTGTTGCACCATGGTTGAATCTTACCTCATATTATGTCGCGATTACTATTGAAATGTTTTTACAAACGCGGTTAGTCTAGATCATGCTTAGTCTTCGCCCTGCTATATTTCTTGATCGCGATGGAGTTATCAATGTTGATCATGGATATCCGCATAAGCTAGAACATTTTGCCTTTATGCCAGATGCGGAAACCGCCATCAAGCATGCCCATGATAAGAACATACCGATTTTTATTGTCACCAATCAGGGCGGCATTGGTCTTGGCTATTTCGATATCACGGCAATGCGGCAGTTTCATGACCATATGCTAGCACAGATTGCTGATGCAGGCGGCCATATTACCGATATTGCCTATTGCCCGCATCACCCGAAATCCGCTGATCCGGTGATGCGCGATTGTGATTGCCGCAAACCCAAACCGGGCATGATCCTTGATCTGGCGCAGCGGCATCAGATTGATGTTAGCAAAAGCATCATGATAGGTGATCGCCCCACCGATATGGAAGCGGCTAGCTCGGCAGGCTGTCAGGGATTTTTATATCAAGGCGGTAGTTTGCTAACCGTGATGGATAGCGCGTTGCAACATATTGCCAATGTCGCTAAAACCATATCATGACAACATCTGATCCAACATTAACAGAACATGAAACCATAGGACATGAAACCATAGGAAAAGGCATCCATATCGTCGGCGGTGGGTTAACCGGATATGCGGCCGCGCTCTCACTGGCGGCGGCTGGCTTTCCGGTTAATATATATCAACCAGATGTACCGGCGGTTGATCAATTGCGAACCACAACGATAAATCCGGCCGCTTATGCGATGCTTGACCAGCTTGGTGTTGTGGCGGCATTACCGGATGATGCGCTTACCCCTGTTCATCATATTATGGTTACCGATGATGCGGATCGGGCAAATCCGCTTGATCCGGTAATGTCATGGAGTCATACGAAAAGCGGTAAGGAAAAAGGGAATAATGAACAAACAGATCATGCCCCCACGCCACTGGCATGGGTGATTAGCAACGCGGTGCTAGTTCATGCTATGCAACACATGATAACCGCATCCAAGCTGATCACATGGCATGCGCTTGCAATTACCGGCTATCACCCGCGCCACCCTGATTATGATCATGCCGCCGCCGCGCTGGTTAGCGCTGATGATGCGCTTATTCCGGCTAGTTTGATTATTGCGGCGGATGGCCGGAATAGCCAGATACGCCATGCCGCCGGTATTCGCCAGATATCACGCAATCTGGGGCAGACAGCGATTGTAAGCCAGATCACCATGACAGACCCCCACCGCCAGATCGCATGGCAACGATTTCTTTCCGGTGGCCCTATTGCATTGATGCCTATGGCTGATCCGCATATGTTCTCGCTGGTATGGAGCATGACAAACGCTGATGCCACGCGTCTGATGGATGCCGATAAAGAGCGTTTTGCCATGGCGCTGGATGATGCGACCGGACTTGCGTTTGGGCGAATGACAGACATGACAGAACGACAGGCGTTTGCCGTGATACCAACACATGCGGTATGGCCGGTTTCCCAACGTCTAGTGCTAATTGGTGATGCCGCACACGCCATTAATCCGCTGGCCGGACAAGGGTATAATCTGGCGCTTGCCGATATCAAAACCTTAACCCGTATGCTAACCACCGCGCGGCGTGATGGTATTGATATCGGATCGCAACATATTCTTAATCGCTATGCGCTGGCCAGAGCCCCCGAAGTCACCGCCATGACGCTGGCAACCGATGGGCTGAATATGCTGTTTTCTTTTGGTAAGAAACGGCGGCGGCTAGCCGGTATGGGAATGGCACTGGCTAATTTACCGATGGTAAAATCACTGGCGGAACGCGTGGCAAGTGGCCGAATATTTGACCGCTAAATGCTGGCTGTATTCTGGCTAGCTATCGGTATCGCGGGATAATCCAAGCTGTTCCAGCTGTGCGATATAATCAGCCATCATTTCCGCGTGATTATTGACAAACCGGTACAGAATCTCCCATGAGAATAGCCCTGTGTTGTGACCATCACTGAACACCAGCCGAACAGCATAATGGCCGACCGGTTCAACACCGGTAATCCGGATATGTTTTTTCCCGGGGACAGTCTGTTTCTGTTCGGCGGCATGCCCCTGTACTTCTGCTGATGGCGATTCCACCCGCAACAATTCCGCCGCTAGCGTGGCCGAACATCCATCATCAAATGTCACCGTTAATTCTGTTTTATCAGCTGACAGGGTGATATCTGTAGGCCAGATTGATGCCCTTGCCGTTGTCGTTTTGGTCATTTTACTGGTTCCAGCTGGCGAGCTTCGTCTACCAGCATAACCGGAATGCCATCACGCACCGGAAAGGCAAGCCCGGCCTGTTCGCTGATGAGCTCCTGATTAGCACGATCATAGGTCAGCGGCCCATGACATACCGGACAGACCAGCACTTCGAGCAATACCGGATCAAGTTCTCTTACTACATGTTCAGTGTTTGACATAGCCCTGCTTCTGCATGTCTGCGTTAACCATTTCACATTCCATTTCCAGAATAGTGGAAATCAAATCGCCGCGTGTGGATATATCTTTGGCTTCGATCAGCATCTGTTTTTCTGCTACGGCAAGCGGGCAAATCATACATAATGTCGTGATCAATTTTTCATCAGCACAGCTTTCGATAGATGTCCAGTCTGCTGAAAATCCTTTTATCTGAAAATACCGCTTGAGTACTTTGATCAATCTGCCACGATCATAGGACACATTATCCTGCACATGCATATCATCAGCAAATTTATCATAGCTGACTTTACATTGACGATAGCCGGACTTGCCTTCTATTTCCTCAATAATATGAAAGCGGATCATCCCGTCAAGAGAGATCAGATAACGCCCATCATTGGTTTCTTCAAAACTGGAAATACGTCCCACGCATCCCACCGAATATAACAGCGGTGACATTTCATCCTGTGTCACACCAGTATTGCTCTGGATCATACCAATTAACCGGTGAGGCGTAGAAAGCGTATCCGACACCATATTCAAATAGCGCGGTTCAAAAATATTTAATGGCAATCTTCCGCTAGGTAAGAGCAATGCTCCATCCAATGGGAAAATTGGGATATGAGCTGGCAGATCCTTTAATTCTGGATCAAGTGAATTCCGTTTCATGACTTATCCTTCCAGATGATGGGGATATATTTAGTTTTATTTAAGTGTCTTCACGAAAACAGAAGCGAGGATAATTGTTTACGCCCCTCCTTAACTTCGGGTGCGGTTGCACCCAGTGCGGCAAATATTTCAAGTAACTGCAGACGCGCCGCGTCATCATTCCAGTTCCTGTTATTTTTAATCATATCCAGTAATGTTGATATTGCGTCTGTTGATGCACCAGAGCCAAATTGGGCAATCGCCAGATCGTAACGTATCTGCATATTGTCAGGGTCTTCTGCAACGGCTTGTTGTAAATCGGTTAATTCACCAGCTTGTTCAGACGCTTTCAGCGCAAACGCAAGCCTTTTTGCAACTTCTTCTACTGATGCACTTGACTTTAAATCATCCGGCAGATTATCCAGCATGTCTTGTGCACTCACTAGATCATCTAACCCGATTAGACAGCGTAACAACCCCGCTACTGCTTTTTCGTTATTTTCTTCGATATGAAGCACCGATTGAAACGCCCCGATTGCCGCGCCGAAATCTTTTTCCGCATGGGCGGCTTCAGCTTGTTCAAGCAGGTCTTCGATGTTTTCACCGCCGCCTGCTTGAGCCGCCAGTTGTTGCATCATATCACGCAGTTCGGATTCCGGCTTGGCGCCAACAAAGCCATCTATCGGCTGGCCATCCTTAAACACATATACCGTTGGCACGGATTGCACACGAAGCTGGGCGGCTATGTCCTGATTTTCATCAATATTGACTTTAGCCAGTTTGACCTTACCGCCTGTTTCGGCAATTACTTTTTCCAGAACAGGCATTAACTGTTTGCAAGGGCCGCACCAAGGCGCCCAGAAATCAACAATAACCGGCTGATTTTTTGAAGCTTCCACCACCTCAGCCATAAAGCTGGCGCTAGTCACATCAACGCTTCCGCTTATGCCAGAATGGTCCGTTGTTTCATGCAATGAAACCATTATTGTCCCAACTTTCAATATATTTCCCAATGAGTGATCAGTGATCAGTGAGAAACGGTACAGTGAGAATTGATTACGGTATTCGTTATTAAAAATCTGATTATTTAATGCTTTGTATTTAAAAATATAAGTGTTCTTTTTAAAATGACAAGTCGTCAGTAATCATTTTATTTCCAATTAATTCATTATTTTAGCTATGGGCAAAACAGATATCGCATGCCCTGTATGTGAAAAAAACTGCATCAGGTCTGCTATGGCAATCGTAACCGTCTGATCATTTGTCAATGGATGGAAATTGGCCTGTTCCATATCAGCAAGTGTTTGATCAAAATATACCGTCACTTTATGATCAGGATCATTAATCACAGAAAACGGCGTCACCGACCCCGGTATCACCCCCAGATGTTCCATCAACCGATCCGGACTGCCGAACGATAATCTGTCTGTTCCCATTGCTGTTGCCAGAGTTTTCAAATCTATAGGCTGATTTTCTTCGGCTATAATCAGGTAGTTTTTCTTTTTCCGGTCACGCACATACAGGTTTTTTGCATGGCCGCCCTGCATATGTCCGCGATGCTGTTGGGAATCCTCAACCGTACGCAATGGCGGATGATCATGCCGGATAACCGAAATATTCAAACGGTCAAATAGCGCATAAAGCGCATCAGGGGTTACCGGTGGCTGGCCAGAATAACATAATGTCATGTGCTAATATCTATCTCTTTATTCGTATGGTGGCGGATATGATCAACTTTTTCTGTTATTATTTATAAACTTCACCTGTCATTCTTTTAAGTGACGCGTTGTCGCAGTAACCGGTGGGATTCACATATAATTACAAAATGCAACGATTGACCACGGCCAAACCGATAGGGCATATCTTTTTTATTATCGCTGAAAGGCAACCTGTTATCATGGCATCAGAATTACATATGAAAGCAAACACGGCATTAATCGGTGCTGGATTATGGGGGCGGAATATTGCCCGTAATCTGGCCGGTCTTGGCGCGCTCAAGGGCATTTATGATCAGTCTGATGAACAGGCCGCCCATATCGCCGCGAGCTGTACCGATGCCTATCATGTTCAACCGTTAACACTTGACGGGCTTCTTGCTGATCCGGATATAACCGGTGTTGCCATTGCCGCCCCTGCCCCCAGCCATCATGATCTGGCGATCAGGGCATTAGCAGCCGGCAAGCATATCTATGTTGAAAAGCCGCTTGCATTATCGCTGGTTGAGGCAGAAGCCATAGCAGACGCGGCAAAGCAGGCTGGCAAGCATGTCATGCTTGGGCATTTGTTGCGTTATCACGGAGCATTTATTGCGCTTGATGCCGCCATAACAGAAGGCCGGATTGGTCAGCTGACACATATCCGTGCCAACAGATTAGCCCCCGGCCGCGTCCGTGCCACGGAATCCGCGCTCTATGATCTTTGCCCTCATGATCTGGCCATGATGTGCCGTCTGATGCGTGGGGTTGAACCAGATCAGGTATCTTGCCAGACGATCTGTCATATCACCGCTGGCATTGATGATATCGTCCATGCCGATTTTGGTTTTGCGAATGGCGTAACAGCCAGCATTCAGGCCAACTGGATGAATCCGGTCAAGGTGCATAATCTGACCGTCATTGGTGATGAAGCGTCACTGGTTTTTGATGATACCAAGCCATGGGAATCCAAGCTGATGCGATATCCCATGCGGATTATCCGCGATGCGATAGCGCCTGATCTGGAACGCGGTGAGCCGGAATCTATCCCACTGCCTGCATCTGAGCCACTGAAAGACGAAATGCGCGCTTTTCTGGCCATGATAGACACCAATACGCCGCCGCCATCCGATATCACCGAAGCATTATATGTTCAGCGCATGCTTGATCGGATGGAACGCGCCGCTATTAACACCAACCAACAGTTAAGCCGTTTTGACAGCAAATAACATATTTGCGCCAAAAGAAGAAAGGTTCCCCCCATGATTAAATCT
>JAHEII010000073.1 GCA_024639485.1 Alphaproteobacteria bacterium | reverse complement strand
GTGTCTTTCCTGTCACAGCTACAATCTGACCTTGATCTTTATGAAGGTGAACAACATCTGGAAGCTCGCCATCAACTGATTTCTGGTAAGCGTGATTATATTCAATTGATGGGCGAACAGATCCAGCTGAAGAAAAAGCGATTGGAAGTCAAACTGGCCATCTATGACAAATTGCTCAAGAAGTCGAAGCGTAGCGCATATCAAAACAGCCAGTCCGCCCAATTCGATGAAGTGCATTCGGCGGTTGCTGATCGCGCCGCAACAGTCGATAGTAGCTTGCGGGATGATCTGTTTACTTCAACCATGATGCCGGAAACGAAATTTGCCGGAGCTTATGCCGAAAATCAGTCCGCTATCAGCCAGCTTGTTGAGGCTATCGAAAACCATCCGTCTAATCATGTTGGACAATCCATTGATGGTGAACCGGTATCCCGCGAAGAAGAATTGCGGCTATCCATGCAGGATATTCAATCTGAGCTAGCCATTCTTTCCATGGAAGAAGACGTGCTAGGGCATATGGCAAAACTGGTTTCGCTTGATGCACAGGCTTTTGCCAATGATCTCAATGATTATCAATATGGCATGGATGGGTTTGAGCCAAAAACCTATGACTCGCCAGCCAATAATCTTGAACTGTTTATTAATCAATCATAATGGAAAAGGAGTTTCCCATGAAACGTTTACTTGCTTTATCTGCTACTTTGTTTTCTATCGCCGTAACGATGCCTGCTATGGCTAATTCGCTGGATAACCTAGAACGCGAACGCGCCATTGCTATTGCCAAAATGCTGGATGGTGATATTTCGGTCTCTCAACGGTCTGAATACATGATGTCATCATGGCGGCGCCTGACCGATCTTGAAAAAATTGTGATTAATGACAAGTCACTAAAATCATCAGCACCAGCGGCGGCTTTGCGGGCGTTTAATAGCTATGAGCTGACATTCCTCAGCCACGCCGCAGCAGAAAACAATCAATTCATTACCCAGCACTGGGCAGAAACAGTTGGTCTTTCTACGAGTGATCTGCTGGTTGCGAGGGTTGGCAGATGAGCTGGTCTCTGGTTAGCAACAATCTAGGATTAGGTGGCCGCGCCATTAGCATCGTTCTTGGATCACTGGTGATCCTGATGGCCGGTCTATCCCTGTCAAATAACATTGCCGCTAGTGATATATTCAGCTGGACGGTAGATGTTTTGGGTCTGGGATTTATCGTGCTGACCTTGATGCTGGTTTTCGTTAGTGTTTTCAGCAGTCTGAAAATCATGGAAACCAGAGGTCATGTGGCTTCGGATGATACCGATGCATTTAGACGGAAATGGATGCTTAGCGGGCTTCAGGCCTGTAATGGTATCGCTACCATCGCGCTGACATTTACCTTGCTTGGGATTTCGCTTGGCATTGGATCATTGTCACATGGTGGGCTCACACCGGAAACAATTAATGACATCATTGCCGAGCTTACTAATCATTTTAGCATGGCCTTTATGACGTCTGTTATTGGCCTGCCATTATCTGCGGTTCTTCGAACTCTGTTGATCCTGATTAATACGACCACGATGAACAGCGATCAGCCTGTCCATCATTCGCAACCTATTATTGCCGGAGAATAAATTATGCGTTTTCTTATTTTTAATATTAGCGTTCTGGCCGCGCTAGGATATCTGTTTACGGCCTCACCTGATCAGTCTTTTTCATCATGGATCACAGGAACATCAAAAACGGTCGTTGCCCAGATTGATGATGTGATGCGGGATGGCAAAGACACCATTGAACAGTCACCAGTATCGCTATCTTCGCCAGTTGATAATGATATGACTATGCTTCGGGATGAAATTAAGGGGCTTAAATCAGATATCGCTGATCTGAACGCCCATATTAATCATCTGAACCGGAATGTCATATCAGATCAGATGCCGGCACCGGATTCTGTTAATTTAGATGCCCAGATGGAAGTCGCCAGCTATGATACGGCTAATATGCCTGACCATGTTGCGGCTCCTGTTCCATCTGTTGAACTGAACATGTCACCGTCGGCAAATAGTCTGGCTGATGCAACCAATACAGATGACATGCCGGTAAGTGATACAGATATTGCTGATGCGTTTCAGGCGATTGCTGTGGCTGATCAGAATAATCAGGTTGCCCCATCGCTTGATCCAGCCACGCCCGCTATTGATCTGCAATATATGAGCCCGTATGAACGGATTGATGATCTGGGTAAATTGATGATCGATATGCAAGTATTTTACCTCGAACATTCCGGAGTCTGATCATGATGCGGGCTGCTTCTGTTATTTCTGTTATCGGATTTATGCTTTTTATCTGGTTTGAACCTTCTGCACCGGAAAGATCAGAGATAACAGAAGCCATGCCAGCGGATACAGCAGATACAGCGGATCAGATAGAAAAAACAGATACCGATATAGCCGAAGACGTAATGGCGGGCATGGCTTTTGTAACATTTCCCGATCATATAACTTCGGCCGATATCATTGAACCTGTGCCGGATGTTGAACCGGTATCAACTAAACCGGCACCAGAAAAACCGGTGCAGGCAGAAAAATTACCCCCACAGCCGGTATCTGATCCGGCTATGCCCACCCCTTTGAAACCATTAATGGCGAATATGGCAGATGTTAAATCCATGCCGGCAGAACCAGAGTTATCTGCTATGCCTGCTCCACTGATGCCAGCAAAAACCAAAGCGCCACTGCTGGATAAGGCTCTGCTTCCTGTTGTTGTTCCTGTTGTTGTTCCGGCAACAGATCAGGTTGAGGTTCAGGTTCAGGATATGACTGCGGCATTAACGCCGCTTGCAGCTTTGCCAGAACCAGCGGTGAAAGAGCAGGATACAGCCATACCCACTGCGGCACCTGTGCTGGTGGCGGATTTTCAATCACATCGCATGGCTATGCAGCATCTGGAACAAAGTGATGACATGCTTGATCTGGAATTATTCTGGCCAGAAGATGCCGCTGATCGCGGTAATATAGCCCAGATTCTGCGCCAGTGTTTTGGTATGACTACAGGATATCTGACCGCTGATCGCAATTTATATTATATTCGCAATCAGTCTGTTGTGACAGCTAACCGGAATCTGTACTCACCGTATTCGCGGTTAAGCCAGTCACCAGCTGACCCCATTGAGGCAGGTAATATTCAAACTCTTAAAACCGAATTAGGGCAGGGAACGCCATTGCGGATATTCACAAAAATTGGTGATAGTTATATTATTGGCGGTTTAATGAAAGCGGCCGGAACCCATGATCTGAATGGCCGTATCACTGCCACCTATGCGCTTGATAAAGGCAGACTATATTTAACCCGGATTAACATTAATGGTAACGCTGCTTCGGCTAAAATAGCGCTTTCGGATCAATCGTCTGGCGAATGTATGTAGCCATTATAAGAATAGTTTTGTTATGGCTTATCCTGCACCGCCATATGAACACCAATTCCCGTATCCAGAAGCGATTTTCTGGCGCTCATACCCATGGGCCGGTTTGACCAGCGTTTAAACCATCGATACCAGTTCATAGTCAGATGGTCAGACGCAGACATCATGATAATCAGTGATTTAGTATCACCAGTTTGAATGGGATGGCGGATATGTTCGGATGGTGCCAGTTCAGTTTGTGCAGGTTGAAGAATAGGGGTGATCATGTCGCCATTTTTGGCGTGGATAGCCACTGCCACGGCAAGTCTTTCTGTTCCGTTATTCTGAATTTCCAGATAAAGCTGGCATCGCTGGCGCGGTAACGAAGGCAGGGTGCTATCCGTGATCTGATATCGGTGCCAGCGCATCTGGGCATGGTCACATGTTGTGTTATTATCATCTGATACCGCCCAGACCAGTTGCATATCCAGCTGGTTGATCAGCGCTCTTGATTTTTCTTTCAGATAAGCTTCTTCAAAATAGAGAAAGCTCAATCGCGGAATAAACCGGTCATCCTGACGATAGGATTTCAGCATCCGGATTAGTTCAACATGAGTGCCAGATTTTTCCATTTCCATAGCCGCGTGGATAGGATGCCATGGGATCATCTGTTGCAGGCTGATCATGATAGATATCGTTAATCCATAGCCTAATATTCGGCGTTTCCAGCTTCGGTTGAATAACCGGCGAAAAGACGTGCTTATATTCTGATGCGGGCGCAGGCGGGAGGTGGCCAGATTTGAATGAGGCGGAAACACGGAAAGCCGGGTATCGGATAAAAGCTGATCGATATCAGCCGCCACAGATACGCGGTGACAGATCATGTCCTCTGTTATCATATCCTGCAATTCTGCCCAGTTATCGGGATGCAGAACAATATGCAGCTGATCGCCACGCGACCGGATGTCTTCGAATAGTGACTGGCTTGCCTTAAACTTTTCGCGGATATGTTGAATGGGGGTAACATTCTGGTTGATATCCACCTGTCCGCTAGCCCAGATATGCGCCATATGCCCTGCCGCATCATGAGCTTTACGAAACTGATCATGATGATGCAACCGGTGCGCGATTAACATGGATAACTGCCAGCTATCACCTTGATCAATGATGCCGCTAACATCGGCACGAAAAGACGGAATACCGGTGAGTTTTTGAATAATTCCGGTGGGGCGGCGGACAAAACCATGATAGGCCGTGCTAACCGGTAAGGCATTAAAGGTATTGGTGATGCAGATAACCGACTGAATATCCGAGTGTTCTTTGGTGAGAGATATGATTTCTACTGGATGTTGTGTTGTCGGTATGAAAACGCAAGTCACTTGATATAAAGTTCCGTCTCTGGGTCTCTTAAATCCTTTAGCATGGGATCATCATGATGCAAAAGAATTTGTATGCGTTGATCCTGAACGGCGGTCAATGGCTTCTGGCGAAAAATACCATGACAATGTGATATCAGCATCTGCTTATCGGTATCCTGTTCTGATGCTTGCTTATGAAAAATCAATTGCACATAGACCAGCCCATCTTGTGACGATGAGGGCGTAATCCGGACATCAAAATCAGCACCGTTCCGGATGTTGCTATCACTGGATGCCGCCGCCTGTTGCGGTTGATATGCAGATGCTTTTTGCGATAAAATGGCCTTGAATTGCCGTCTGGCTGTGAGATTATGTGAAATATCATGAAGAACGCTATCATCTGCCTGACCATTGGCGGCTTGCCATAAGCGATGCAGATCAAAGCCGTCAGATGCCGTGGCTTCAACATGCTGATGCATCAGATGCGCATCTGTTATTTTATCAAATAAAATACCGGCATCGGATAAAATGGCTTCATTTGGCTTAGTCATTATTTTCCTCCGATTTATATATGCGTGAAAATTGTTCGGCAAAGATAGCATGATCCTGCTTGAATTGATCATCAAGCTGTTGAATATCTGCCAATCGCGTTAAAAAATCTTCCATGGCTTCAATGATAACTTCTGTTAATTCTGCCGCCTGATGCAAACGATCATACCAGACATCCAGATCATTTATGCCGGCAGGTGGCTGTTTTAATCCGGCGCGGCGATAGGCGCGTGCTGTTTTTTTGATATCAGCACATTCTGCTTTCAATGTTGGCGCCGTTTTGCCTTGATCAAGGGCGGCAAACATGGTTTCGGCTGTGATGTCAGTAGATGTTCCAGATAGACCTTTATCCTGCATCAACATGGCCAGCTCACCACGTGCCTGTTCAGATAATTGCCGCATTAATATTTGCAATCCCTGCATGTCACGGGCTTCTATTAGGCGTTGGCAAGCGGTTTGAACGCATCCCCGCGCCACGTTAACAATATCCCGCCATTCTGCCAGCCATGCCGAATATGCAGGCTGATTTTCGGGGGGCATCATGCTTGCCATATCGGGTTTACTATCCGGTTGATCACGCAAAGCTTGTGTCAGTCGGTTTTGCACCGGTGAAAAGACAACTCCGCGAAACAGGGAGCGATATAAGGCCATTGCATGCGTATCCGCATGGAGTAGAAGACTTAATTTATCCTTTTCGCCATTATTCAGCATTTTGATTGTGTCTATGGGCGGCGCGATTAGTTCATGAAAAGCCGAGCGCATTGTTTGTTTATTGTCGTGCATCCATGTATCACTGCTCTGGGTCATGGCAGGGGCAGCATTGGTATCGTGAATATTTCTGTCATGATCGGCATTATGAAAACAACGAAGCGCTAAATGATCCAGTCTGAAGGCAGCATCATCCAGACTGTCAGGATGTGCGGACGAATGGCTGGCTAGGTCAAGCCCTTGCCGGAAACTGATCCATGCCCGCAAACAGGTATCATAAAGCTTGAGGCTATATTCCGGATCAATGCTTTTCTCGCACCAGAAATCAAAAATAAGCGCATCATCAACATCATTAGCGCTTAAATGGTGATCATTGCTGATCTGGCTAGCCAGATAATCCTGCAAAAGCATGGTGATTTTTCGCTCAGAGCTTCGCGGCAAATGATCACCCAGAAACCGGTAAATCTGTTTAGACAGATCATTGGAAATGGTTTTGATTGCTGTGGGCTTTGTGTCCTTGCCCAGCTGGTCATAGATATTTATGAAAACATCAAATCCCAGGGCTTCGCAGATAAAATTAGCTAGCCCCAGAATAACCGGACAACGCGCCATATCAATTTGATACGCCGGTGTATGGGTGGTTAGCATGATATACCGGTCAGCTATATGTATGCTGTCGGGAATAATGGCGTTATCAAACAGCTGATTCACTCGTGCCGGAGTTGCTCTGCCGCCAAGCAATAGCGTACCGGCATCAATGCCGGATGCCGCCGCCGCAGACATAAATCCGCATAGCCGGTATAGTTCCTGCCCATAGGATCGGGAGGCAATCATGGTCGTGATTAATGTGGCTACACGCGGCGAGAATACGGCATCACCACGGATATCGGTTGCATCGTGAATATGCCGCAGACAATTCATCAAATAGCTGGATGGTGGGTTAAGCCTGAACTCTGCCCATGAAGATAAGATATCGGATGGATCATTCATGATCTGGTTTTTTCTGATCGCGGCATAGTAAGTTAAATTAGTATAATCTAATTTATCATGCTTTGATGAAATGAACAGCCTATTGCTTTCATTATATCCGGAAGCCGTAAACGCGGCATCATGAATGATGTTATCTATCAGCATGGGTCAATAATTCTCATTAATCCACTGACCAACACGCGCGCGATTTTGATGCATCCGTGTTACCAGTTTCTGACTATAGGATATATGCGAAGACATGTGCATTGTGGTTTGTTTTTTGCGGTTTTGGGCATTTTGGGGGGAAAGCCAGTAATTGATTTCCTTCAGCTCATTCTGCCAATGATAATGTCCGTTCCATTGATGGGTTGCCGGTGCAATATGGGGGCTATGCGGTGATGTCATCACGGGCATAGATACCATTTGCGGCTGTGTCGATGGTGCATAATCTATCATGCCCCGCCAGTTCGTTTGATAATGCTGGGCGCGATTTAGAACTTTTAACACATATCCACGGGTGGCAGGAATAATGCTGGGTGGATTGGTTTTTGTCACGCGTGAGCCGCCATTATAATGCGATAGCGCCAGATCAATTCTGCCATCATAGCGCATAATCAGATCATCCAGAAAACGGATACCAAGCTGGATATTCAGCCGTGGTTGATATAGCCGCTGGGGATCAACAGAAAACACGCCTCTTGCGGTTGCCGGCATGATCTGCATCACCCCGATAGCACCTTTATGGCTAACCACATGCGGACGGAAACTGGATTCTGTTTCTGCTACTGCCAACGCCAGACTTGGTGACACATATCTGGATTTTAAGGCTTCCTTAATGATCATGATTTTAATCATGTCGGTATCATGATAGCTGTTGGCAGATGCGGGTTTGGTCATAATCAACCCGCCCATCAGCAAAACCAAAAGAGCAAGACATCCATATTTACGCGGCAGAATATGTGCAAAGTTTGATAAAAACATGACTAATTCCTTTTAGCAATAATAGCGGCATCCAGATCAGCAGGCAGGGCTGATATCTGAATATCAAGGGTGGTATGGGATTGTTTGAAAGCCATGACATCTGACATGGAGATACTGTCCTGAACGGCCAGCACTACTGGTCTGGCTGGATCAAGGTTATCGGGATTGATCATCACCAGCTGTTCATTAAAATAACCATCGGGATGAAAAAACAGGATTTGTGGTTCGGTTTGTTCCGGTTGTTCGGCATCAGACGTGGCCGCGAGTGACATGGTATCCGGCGCGGCGGCTTCGGGCTGATGAACAATGGCAAATAGCATCAATACCATCAGGCTAAAAAATGCCATAGCAAGGGCAAACGCGACTTCTGCTAGGGGGTTGGCATCATCGGAAATCATCAATCACTCCATGTAACAAAACGGTTATCGTCATATGTTAAATGGGAAAATGTGACCTGTTTTTTCCAGAAATGATGCCAACAGGTTAAGATTAATTGAATTTAAGGGTGTTGCCGGTGCTGCCACGACTTTCTATGCTGTCATAGCGCTTGACGCTGATAGAGCTGGAGTTTATCTGAAGCGCGGCATCTGTATCCGGATCAATTCCAATTTCCATCAGGCTAACGCGCAACCATTCGTTTAATTTCTGCGCCGTGACTGTGGTATGATAGGTAAATCGCACCCGGGGTGAACGGGATTCTGTTTGTGATATGGCAACAAATCCGGGGAATTCATGTTCCATTAAATCAATCAGTTCCAGCATTTCATTATTATCCAGATCAATCAGTTCGACCTTGAACGTCTGGATAGGTGTTCCATCACCATCTGATGCTCTGTCTGATGATCCGGTGGGACGTTTTAATACCTGAACAATGCTACTGGCCAAACTGTCGGCTTGTGCTTCCAGTTCAGGGAGTAACAATCCATCAAGACAATTCTGATTGCAGTTTTCAGGAATAAGAATGACCTGACTCGGCTCAACCCAGCTGGATACAAAACCATTACTAGTTGTATAGATTTGGGCGGCCAGTCGCATAGACAGGCTACGCATCCCCGGTTCCATCCATTCATCATATTCAATAAAAATAATGAAGCCGTTGCCAATAGTTGCCCTGATTGCATTGGATTGCGACAGAATATCTGTCCGGTTGCTTTGCGCTGGCATGCCTATTCTGTTCAGCACTGTGCTGGTGTCTTTAACCATATATCCGGCTTTGCTTAGGCGAGATGCCATCACGGCACTGGCTTTCTGGCTCATCCAGGATAGCGATGCCGGTGCTTCGGGGAACAGGATAACCGTATTTGCCTGTGCGTTATGGGCGGTGCCAGACAACGCGGCCACAATGATAAAGGCTAGTGCGAATACAGATTTAGGCAGAGAATAAATAGACATAAGTAATACCTTATCGGGGCGAATGGACATCATGAACCACATTGAAACCAGAATGCTCTCACGGCATCCGGCTTTTTCATTCTGATGGTCTGATTATTTACAAAAATGTTATAATCGGTGCGTAAATGCATACCGGTTTCAACCATCATAAGTTGAATCCATTTGCGGATACGCTGTGTTTGCGCGGTCGTATTCAGCTGATAGATGGCGTAGTTATGATTGGGCGCTTTTTCCAAATCAATATTAATGACACCGGGAAATTCATTTTCAATGATCTGGATAGCGGCTTCCTGCTCACATCCATCAAACCCTTCAAAAGCTAGCCGCAAGATATGCGCTTTCCCGCCCCATGGTTTCACATCTGACAGATTTGTCTGATATCCTTCCCGATCAAGTCGCTTTTCCAGACTGCGGGCTAATGCGGCGGCAGCGGCGGCAAGGCTATCCGGATCACTATCTAATAAAGGCAGAGTGGTAGATTGCGCCACAATATCACCAGTTTTGAGATCAATGGCTTTCAAAAAAGGATCAGGGTAGGGGGAATTATTCTCCATCAATCCTAGTTCAACCAGTATGAGCCGGTCAGTAGATTTGGCAAGGTAAGGTTTGGCCAGATCGAGAATATCAATGATGCTGGCATCGCTTAGCGGCTGGCCAAGTTCAGTTTCTATAAATACGCGGCTTTTTACGTTAACGCCAATATCAATTAACGCACCACGGAATTCATGGTGAAGTCGCTGAACAGAAACGTTATCAGGGGTTGCGGGCGCTAGCAAAATGCTGTCTAAAGCAGAGGCATGGCTAAGGCTAAAAAATATACTCCCTAATAATCCGATAATAAACGTCTTCATTTTCAATTCCTTAGCAAGTGTTTCGCAATTTAGATCGTTACTGACAATTGAATTTTATTAGTATTTTCTAAATTAATATAAGAGATAATGAAATTTTTTGGGTCAAAATTGTCCATTATGTATTTGAACCACCAAAATGAGGTCATCATGAAGCATATATTCCAACCACGTTTTTATATAGTCCTAATAGCTATGACAATTAGTCTGCTATCCGCTGGTTCTGCTATGAGTGATGCCTCATGTGGAAGTATCACCGAAGCATCAGCGGAAGTATCTATGGAATATGTCCCCAAGTTTTTATCTTCAAAACCACAAGATAAAGATGTGGATGATTTGCGACAAATGGCTATAAAAGCGGCGTGGGAAGAATATATTTCGGGCTGTATGAACCCCGGCAGATTACAACAATATCTGTCCAAAAAAGATACTATCCTGAAAAATATTGATGAATATGTTTCTGTTGTAGCCTTTGAACATGATAAAAACAAAAATAAGAAAAATGTTCTTGATGGCAGAATAGTCATCAGAGTGAAAACAAATCTGGTTGACGCGCAATTTGCCCAGCAATCCGGCACAGTTGGTGGCCGTGGTATCCGCATGATGTGGTTATTTACAACAAGCCAGGCAACAGCCCAGCAAAATAGCACCTTGCAGGCATTTGATCCCGATATTGATACCCGCAGTTCCAGTAAATCACTGAATACTCTTGATAATACCTATCAAACTGACGGTACGAATACGCTGGAAAGTACGCTTACCGAAAGTATGACACAGTCCCAGTCATCCGGAAGCACTACAACAGGTGGCGATATTTCCACCCTTGGTTCGACCCAGATTACAGTAAACAAGAAAATTAACGCAGTATTTGGCGTGAGTATGAAGCAGGGATTAACCCAGAATAATTTCAGGCCGACCCAGTATGATTATGTTGCCGCCAGATGTGGCGGAGTTGATCCGCGTGAAATTGAAAGAGATATTGCCTTTAATGGCGTTATGTCCATGGAAAATCTGATATCAGTCGAAACAGCAGCAATGGATTGCCGGATGGAATTAATGGCCATTGGCACGATTGATATCGGCATCCCGAAAAGCTCAACCGTTAGTGGTCATACGGTATCCGTATCTGTCACTGGTGAAATCGTTGATTTGCGTGATGGCATACCATTTACCATTGCAGCATTCGGGCCAGTCCAGCAAACAGATGGCGGTGCGGATGAAGCAACCGCTATTCGCAATGCTATTGCTAATATAGGTACAAAAACAGCTATTGAGCTGGCTAATGTTCTTGACGCTAACGGTATCCGCTAGGCCAGAGTTTACATACGGTTTTAAATAGGATTAATCATGATGGAACATTACCATATTGCCATGTTCAAACCCTTTGCAGCGTTCAAATGCTGGTCGTTCCAGTTGGCTAGTCGCGTCACCATGGTGGCAGCGTTTGTAGGCATGATAGTTATGTTTATGGCTATGACGCCGCCATCTGCTTCGGCTAATATCAAGCTGGTTGAGGTGCAGGCAGAAGGCATAGGCACGACCCAGCGTGATGCTATACTTGACGCACTAAAAACTGCGGTAGGTCAGATTAATGGCATGGATATTTCATCACAGACGATATCCAGACTGGCAACACAGGTTATTGATACTGACCAATATACAGAGTTTACAGCCTCAACAGAGTTTGTTGAGGATATTTCAAGCGCAACATCCGGTCAGATTGATAGCTTTGATATTATATCATCACGGGTGCGGCCTGATTTCAACAACGCCATAGAAGTCGTGCTTCGCGTCAAAGTCGCTAAATATGTTGCCTCAAAACAACTCAACAGACTTCGCATGTCTGTTTATGATCCGTATCTGGACGCATCCATCGCATCTGATCCTGATGCAATCCGTTTTGCCAGATCACTTCGCCGCAAGGTCGAAGATTACCTGACCCAGACGCGCCGTTTTGCCATGCTTGACCGGCAGATGTTAACCGATACCCAAGATGAACTTAACCTTATAGCCAATGGCGGTATGCCAACATCAGAGCTGGCACGATTAGGCCAGCGTGTTGGCAGTGATTATCTGGTCATGATTACCGTCTATAAACACGGCAGAATAGTGAATGATCGCCAATTACTGGGAACAACAGCCATAAAACGTGACGTTATTGATATGGCAGAAGTATCTGTCCGGATTATTGATGTGGCCACGTCACAGATTAAATATGCCAAAAATCAAATCTTTCAGGTTGATCCGGCAAAAGCCGCGCTGGATGAACATGCCTCTTTTCAACTTGGGCAATTCATCAGTAATGCCATTTATCCGGCAAAAATTGTTGCCATTGATGGGGCTGTGCTAACCATTGGGCAGGGCGGTGATACCATGCAGAATGGAGCAGAATACCACATTGTTCTGCAAGGTGAACGTCTGGCTGATCCTTACACAAAAGAAAGCATCGGACGCAAAGAAACCATTATCGGGATTGCCCGTATCACACGCGTGCAATCCAAACAATCAACAGCAGAAATTATTTCGCTAGATATGAACATATCTGCTGAATCTTCGTTAATCCTTCGGCCTATTTATGCTGATCCACTTGTTGAGGCGGCGGATGCTGCTCAAAAAATGAATGATGCAAAATCCAAAATTCAGGATCAGAAAAACAATTTCTTTGAGGAGTAAATCATGACTAGTAAAGCGTTACGTTATTTTCTATCCGCCTGTCTGGTGCCAATAACCATTGG
>JAHEII010000169.1 GCA_024639485.1 Alphaproteobacteria bacterium | reverse complement strand
CACAGGCTTTAAACATATGGGTTCATCCGCGTTTGCTGATTTGTGGCTAATCATGCCGCCCATCAAAACAATAACAATGAAACAAGATAAAAAATCGGATAGGCGACACATACAAAAAACACTAAAAGCTCACTTAAACATTAGTTTTGTAACATGATCTCGGTAAGCATGCCACTCCTCATTATTGGTAGCATAGAGTGGAAAATAATAATTATTCAAAAACAATGAAAAAAAGTGCTTGCCGTTAACTAGATGTTAACTTTTTCCAGATATGGTTTCTTTCAAGGTTCCCTCTTTCAGTTGGTGATCAAAGCAGGGAATGAAATCTTTTTTTTGAGAGTATGGTAGCCGTAGATTTAGATTATTTGAATTCAGCGCTCTCAATAGCCCTTGATTTCTATAGTATTATTGGCGCTGTTTCAACAGTGCCAGCCATATTCCCTTTGGCTAGTCATGCGACATATCTGCGTTCTGGCATCATCACTCATATTCACCATCTAAGGAATTATAACTATGTTTAGCCTCACCCAACTCATTGAACGTCTGACAACGGAACTGACTTCAGCTGACGTGGTTAGCATCACTCCAGACTCGGCATTGGCGGACGCGAAAACGATCCGCTGGATGATTGAACCAACCGTGATACCGATGGTGATGCCCATACAATAGAAGATCAGGTTAATTTAAAAATCGTAGGAGAGGCTTTTGAATTCCAGATCGGTTTGGGCGATATCATGACATTTGATGAGATGATTGTACATTTTTTTCCAGAAGTCATCTAGGCTATATCCTGATAGCCGGTGGTATGTTCCAGGCCAGCTAATCTGCGATCCAGTTTGGCCATAACATGTTTCTGGTTTTCTTTTAGCCAGTTCCGGTGCTGATCATATTCCGGCATTAACGCATGAACCAGTGCCCAGAATTGCGAGCCATGATTATGATGACGTAAATGCGCGGCTTCATGGATAACCACATATTCCAAAACGGTGGGTGGAGTCATAATCAACCGCCAGCTGAATGATAGTTTCCGCGATGTCGAACAACTTCCCCAACGGGATTTCTGATCCCTAATGCTAATAGAAACTGGTGCTTCACACAACTTATCCAGCACGGGTATAAGCACATAACGGATACGGCTTTCTGCTTCTTCCTTGAGATGTTTTTCCATTTGTCTGGCAATGCCCATTCGTGCGGATGCTGGCCTATCCAGCCATAAACATTGATTTTCATATCGCAAACGATATCGATGCCCATTATAATGAGGTGTTATTTTTACGGCAGTTTCTTTGCCTTTGTAAAGAATTGCAGGCACGGTGTTATCATAAATATCAGCATACGAAGCCAGCCTTGCCTGCACCCATGATGATTTGCTTTGGACAAAACTGATGATTTCGGTTTCTGATATATTTGGTGGGGCGGTGACTTTCAGCTGATCTTCTTCAACGCGCAGAGTTAACCGTCTGGCATTCTGTCGGCGTCTTATAGCAAGTGTTACCATGCGTTCATCAATGGCAAGATCAAGCATTTGTGTTTGCATACCTTGTTGGGATTTATGTTTTTGTGGTGCGAATATATTAAACATCAGTGCATTTTCTAATGATAATCTCTTGAGGTCAAGTCAGCTATTGGATATCTGTTCCGGCGGGGTGTTATACACAATTATAGGGTCTTTTTTTGCCACTAAGAGGTAGCGTGGCTATTTTAATCAACCCCGCTATCCGCTGGTATTCCACAATGGAAATAGCCTGCTGGTGATATTTGATAAAAACCAGTTCATCAAGACGCCGGGCAAGTGGGCGAATTAAGCGCTATCATAGCAAATATTGCTGTCATGATGATGCCTTAATACTAGCCCCATTGATGCAAATTATGCTAAAATATGATCTGATAATATTAAGAAGGATATGGATCGAATGGAAACCATTCATCAGATATGGGATAAAATCACAGACATGGGATCTAATTTTTGGGGTTATACCCAAACGGTTATCCTTGATCTTCTTTCTGGCAATATCAATCAGGGTACGATTGGTGTGATGCTGGTGCTTAGCGGCAATGGTTTGTTGCTTTTGATGTTTATTTTTTTAGCTATTTTTCCATCCAGACATATTGAGGCTAAAACCGACATGATGGCTTCGCTTACCAAGCATTCTATCATTAATATCAAGGCCAGAGAAACGGCCAGCATAGATGTTAATGGGGCTGATCCGGTCACGGAGGAAAGCAAACAATTCTCTGATCTGAAAATAATTGAAACCGATATGAAGGCGTTGAAGGAGCTGTACACTGCTGGCCGAATTCAAGCTGACATATATGTTAGCGAAAGCCGTTCGCTTTATGATGCTGCCAAAGCCATTTATTCTGTTTAACCACATCATTCTTATCCAGCGCAGAATGTGGTGATTTGTTGCCTATGTCCGGTTCAATCACAGTTGTTGCTATTAGGATAATCATTTCTTCTGTTTTATTTGTGATCTGATCTTCGCCGCCAATTAAAAAGGCTTAGGCAGAGGATTGCGTGTTGTTCCGGGCAATCCAGTCGCTGCAGTGGTATCAATCTGTTTAAATAAACCGGCCAGAATAATCACTTCCCCGGGGGCGGCAAC
>JAHEII010000063.1 GCA_024639485.1 Alphaproteobacteria bacterium | reverse complement strand
ATGTCTTGATAGGTAAACACTCGCAAATAGGTCTGGTTAATCCGGCGTGGATGCACTGTCCAGTCCAGACCGTCATAGGAATAGGCGCAAAGTGAACGTTGCACCCCGTCATGATCAAGCCCGTGAAAATACATCCTGATCTGATGCTGTTCATGATCAATATGCACATCTGGTGATGCAATATGCGGATATAGCCCCGACACACCACGCTCCACCGCCCATTGGGGTTCGGCCACATCAGGTTTCTGCAATGGCAACGGCGTTTCTGGTAATGACAGCACCCCTTGCGAATGGATATGCCAAGGCCCTGACAAATCATTGGCCGTAGCCAGCCGGATATGGTCGCCGTGATGATGGGCAAAATACAGATAATACCGGCCATGCCGTTTGGGAAGCCACGCCGGTGCCGCGATAAGTGACGGGCCATTGATATTGCCGCCGAGGTGATGCTGTTGGCGAATATCACAAATCGGATTATTAGGTAATCGATGCGCGATCAGTGGCACAGTAAGCGGCACAGTAAGCGGCATAGTAAAATGACCTCACCTGTAATAAGGACTATCTTTGATCATAATATATCCTATATTAATCTAGTTAGTCACGGGACTTAATCGGTGATCATTTTTTCGTTTTTGTAAGTATGTTTTATGGTCAAATTGAAACCGCTGGAAATTCTCATGGCTCTGATGGTGCCATTGGTATGGGGGATGGGGTTCGTCTTTGCCAAGGGTGCGATTAATCATTTTCCACCCATTTTGCTGATGGCATTTCGCTTTGCACTCACCGCCATGGTTCTGGTCTGGTTTGTTCCTGTTCCTTATGGAAATCTCAAAAACATATTCAACGTTGCTATTGTTGCGGCGGCGATACAATACAGCCTGACTTTTACCGGGCTAGCAGGTCTGGAAGCAGGACTTGCTTCGCTGGTCGTGCAACTGGAAGTGCCGTTCCTTGTTCTGCTTGGCGCATTAGTTTTAAAAGAAAATCCCGGATTGCAGAAATGGGCTGGCATCATCATTTCATTTTTGGGCGTGGTATTAATGACGCAGCAGGATTCACTTAACGGCAGTCTGGGGTCGGTATGTCTGGTCGTGGCCGGATGCTTTGTCTGGGCATGCGGGCAAGTCATGATCCGAAAGCTAAAAGACATTGGCGGATTACAGGTGACGGCATGGGTTGCGGTTTTTGCTACACCGCAATTATTCATCATGTCGGCTATTTTTGAATCAGGTCAGATAACAGCAATACAGAACGCTAATGATATGGTCTGGCTAACGGTTATATATCTGGGGCTGGTGATGACTTGCCTTGGATATTATCTATGGAATACGCTGATCCGGCGGCATGATGTGGGAACAGTTGCACCTTTTTTGCTCCTGCTTCCGCTGTTTTCGCTGATAGGTGGAATGCTGTTTCTGGGTGAAGAACCCACTGCTGACAAATTGCTTGGCGGGGTTGTCATATTGCTTGGCGTAGCCATCATTACGATCAGACCTGCGGCATTTTATAAATAGGAAATCACCATCAGATTAAATAAGGTTTGATGCCATGATTTAAGGAGAACAATATATGTTTAGAAATGACCAGTTAGCGGAATGGGATCGTGAAAACTTCTTTCATCCATCCACTCATTTAGGTGAGTTTGCCAGAGGCGAGCTTGCCCACCGGGTTATTGCGGGTGGCACAAACTGCCACATAGAAGATCGTGATGGTAATCGCCTGCTTGACGCTTTCGCGGGTTTGTATTGTGTGAATGTTGGATATGGCCGCGAAGATATCGCTGATGCTATTGCTAAACAGGCCAAAGAACTGGCCTATTATCATGCCTATGTCGGTCATGGGACTGAGGCCAGTATAACGCTTGCCAAAATGGTCATGGATCGCGCACCAGAACATATGAGCCGTGTTTATTTCGGGCTGTCCGGTTCTGATGCTAATGAAACCAATATCAAGCTGATCTGGTATTATAATAATATTCTAGGACGTCCGGAAAAAAAGAAAATTATCTCACGCTGGCGTGGCTATCACGGGTCTGGATTAATGACAGGATCGCTCACCGGATTAGAGCTGTTCCATAAAAAATTTGATCTGCCATTAGCACAGGTCATTCATACCGAAGCACCGTATTATTACCGCCGTGCCAATCTGGATCAAACCGAAGAAGCCTTTGTTGCGCATTGCGCCAATGCTTTGGAAGAACTAATCATAAGCGAGGGCGCGGATACCATTGCGGCCTTTATTGGTGAACCTATGCTGGGAACTGGAGGAATTGTCCCGCCACCTGCGGGTTACTGGGCGGCTATTCAGGCGGTGTTGAAAAAATATGATATCCTGCTTGTCGCGGATGAAGTGGTAACCGGCTTTGGTCGGCTTGGCTCAATGATGGGATGTGACCATTACGGGATGGAAGCTGATCTGATGACAATTGCCAAGGGTCTGACGTCTGCCTATGCCCCGCTTAGCGGTTCTATTGTTAGCAAGAAAATGTGGAAAGTGCTGGAACAGGGTACTGATGAAAACGGCCCGATTGGGCATGGCTGGACATATTCCGCGCATCCTATCGGGGCGGCCGCCGGTGTTGCTAATCTTAACCTGCTGGATGAACTTGATCTGATTGCAAATAACCGGGTTGTTGGCGGGTATTTGAAAAAAACAATGACAGATGCGCTGGGTGATCATCCACATGTTGGCGAGATACGCGGCGAAGGCATGATTTGCGCCGTTGAGCTGGTCAAGGATCGTGATAACCGCGTCTTTTTTGATCCGGCTGATAAAATTGCCCCTAGAATAGCAGCATCCATGGCCAGTCACGGGGTGATTGCCCGCGCTATGCCGCAAGGTGATATTATGGGCTTTGCGCCGCCATTTTGCCTGACTAAGCAGGAAGCAGACCAGATTGTGGAAACAATGGTAAAAGCGGTAAAATCAACACTGGGCTAAATCTGGCAGATATTCAGACAGGCCAGTAGGCAATCAGATAGACGATATGGATATAGTGAAATGACAATGATACAAACACAGAAAATATCTGGAAAATCAGTCTGGAAAGCTGCTGATTTTGATCATGACAACAGCTGGCTTTATCATTTGACCAAATCGGATATTGCGGTTTTTGATCAGCTTCTGATCACATTAGCAGAACGTCATATATCATTTCCGGATATGACCAAAGCCGATATATCTCTGGAAGGTAAAACTGGCGCGGCGGTTGGTGAATTGCTGGATAAAATTTCAGCTGAGCTGGAACATGGCCGTGGATTTGCCCTACTGCGTGGCCTGCCTGTCCACCGGTATAGTGAGGCTGATTTGAACACGCTGTTTTATGCTATCGGATTATATATGGGGCAACCTGTTTATCAAAACCCCAGAGGTGATTTGCTGGGTCAGGTGATGAATGTCGGGGATGTGACCAAAAAAGACACGCGGGTATATGAAACGAATTTATATCTTCCCTATCATACAGACCCGTCTGATGTGGTCGGGCTTTTATGTGTGCGCAAAGCCAAAACTGGCGGCATGAGCAGTCTGGTCAGCGCCGCCGCCATTTATAACGCTATTCTGGAACGTCAACCAGAATTACTTGGCGTCTATTACCGGCCATTTTGCTACGCCCATCTGGGGGGTGATAATATGTCACCGATTTTCAGTTTCCATGATGGCAAACTGAGTTGCCGGTATTTGCGGCAGTATATAGAGCTGGGATATGAGCAAATGGGCATCCCGTTATCGCGCATCGAAACCGAAGCGCTAAATCTGTTTGATGATATTATGATGGCGCCTGAAATGCGGATTGATATGATGATGGAACCGGGGGATATCCAGTTTGCCAATAATTACGCAGTCCTACATTCGCGCACGGCTTTTGAAGATCATTCTGATCTGGATTTGCGCCGGAAAAAGCTACGGCTATGGCTGAAAATGGAACATGCCAGAACATTAGCGCCGGATTTTCCGGGACGTAACGGATTTTCCTGATCTGCTCTTATATGTTGTTATATGATCATATTCATGGCGGTATCACGGCCAGATATATAGGCGCCATGGCAAGTGCCATAATGGGCAATGCTTGCGGCTTCGCCAGCAAAGAATAATGTTTCATCCACGGAATTCATTAATGCCTGACGCATATCTGCCGCGCCGGGGCGGGCGTATGAGTATGATCCCAATGTCCACGGGTCACCGCCCCAAGCGGTAGTGATTACGCCTGTCATGTGTTTCATGATGTCATGACCATAAAGATGGGTCATGGTTTGTCTGGCATAATCGGTAAGCGCTTCTGTTCCTTGCTTTTCCAGATATTCGCCAAGACTGCCGCCAGCAAAGATGACAGCTTGCTGATGTGTGCCTGCTTTGCCTCTGGGGGTTATGTTTATATCGGTTGATCCAATGAACGCATCGTCGCCGGATTTAGCCAGATCAGGGCAGGCCACATGCCATCCGGCCATATCATCAGAAAACGTATTCGGCGCAAAAGACATGCCGATCTTGTTCAACACCCCGCAAGGCAAATCAGTAATCGCATTCATCACAGTGTCAGGCAGATCAGGGGTAAAGCGGATCATCCCTGATGCAAGAATAGCGGTGGAAACAGTGATCACAACTTTTCTGGCTGTTAGAGTGCCTTTGCCGGTTGTTACATGAACATGGTCTTTTTTCCATTCGATATGGCTAACCGCGCAGTTGATTTCAACAGGAACATCAACCGCCCAGCGCGTGATCATATGTCCTAACCCGTCCGCAACAGGATAATCCAGCCCGCTTCCGCTATTCATCATATCCGCTATCGATAGGTCAGACGCATCTGCCGCACACAAGCCAGCTATGCAATGATTATATGCTGATGCAAATGGGCTGTCCCAATCCATGATATCGGCTATGCAATCGGTGTTTGTGTTTTTATTATCCATCGCATTCTGGCATGCTTGAAAATAGTCAAGCATACGCACTTTAAGCGCGGCATCATGCTTTTGCCCGTATGCCCCGAATTGCCATTTATTCATCGCGAACTGATCACCACGTCCTAATGGAATATTCAGGTTGTTGGCAATGCTGGTTAAAGGATTGATTTCGCCTTCGTGCAGATAGGAACACCCCAGATCAAACCGGCTACCATCGGCGAATGCCTCACTATAGGCGCGGCCGCCAATGCGGTGCGATGCCTCAAAAATTTTATGCGGGATATGATGCTTGGATAATACCTTGCTAGCGCTTAATCCGGCAACACCAGCACCAATTATGATAATATCGGTATCATAGATCAAATTGCGCCATCCAGACCGTTTTATGCCAATTGATAACAAACGCCGTAATCGTGATCATGGATATGGCCATAGCCGCGTGAATGAGCCGTTTTGTGCCATTTGACCAGTTTGTTTTTTCCAGCTGAACAAAGCCGAATATCATGGCAGCAATCAAAAATAGCATGCCAAATCCGCCTAGAAATACAGTGTTTACCATATGATTACGCCCTTCATCCCATGCAATAATATATTCAACTTCCTAGTATGCGGTTACCATGGTGAAAGTATAGCAATATTGCATTAATTGGGAATTTATTTTCAATAATGGCGATATTTAGGCAAATTTTCTTTATTATATTTATATTTATTATCAATAGCTTAATTAAAAAAATGCAATTAATATTGTGGCTAAACATTGCCTTGGCGAATATTAAAATTATTTAATTATACGATGCTTTGCATCACTAGTTACGTCGTGATTAAAACTCAATATTGAGGAGCTTATAAAATGGTTAAGACGTTGAAAAATGCATTACTTGCAGCAGCACCAATTTCACTGCTAACAGCAATGCCTGCATTTGCTGACATTAATCTGAAATCAGATGATTATGTTGGTATTTCTTTCTGGTTGATTTCAATGGCACTGATTGCTGCTACAGCATTCTTTTGGCTTGAGATTGGCCGTGTTTCTGCGAAGTGGAGAACCTCACTGGTTGTATCCGGTATGGTTACCATGGTAGCTGCTGTTCACTATTTCTACATGCGTGACGTGTGGGTTCTTACCGGAACAACACCAACCGTATATCGTTATATTGACTGGTTAATTACTGTGCCACTTCTAATGATTGAGTTCTACTTGATCCTCAGCGCAATTACGAAAGTGTCTTCTGGCATCTTTTGGCGTCTGATGATTGGTACACTCGTCATGCTTATTGGTGGTTATATTGGTGAAGCCAGCTTTACTGATGAAAGTGCCCGTATCTTTGGTGAGTCCACCATTATGATCGGTTTCGTCATTGGTATGCTCGGTTGGGCCTATATCCTCTATGAAATCTTCGCTGGTGAAGCAGGACAGCTAAATGCTGAAAAAGCACCTGAGTCTGTACAATCTGCTTTCTCAACCATGCGGTGGATCGTAACCATCGGCTGGGCGATTTATCCACTCGGATATTTCTTCGGCTATATGGTAACAGATACACCAGATTTCGATTCACTGAACATTATTTACAACCTTGCTGACGTGCTCAACAAGATTGCGTTTGGTGTAATCATCTGGAGCGTTGCAACAACTGAGTCTGACAAAGCCTAAGTTTTAAGCATCGCGGGGCGGACAGCTCTTTACCCCCCCCCCTTTTTTATAAGAGCTGTCCGACCCATCCTACTTTACTAAGGGAGAGGCAAATTATGGATGACATCATTAGCAAAGATAATAGTGTAGATGATCTAAATGCCCGCCCTTCTGGTCATGTGCCAGTCACTAAAAACACAAATATTGAGGTCAGTGTATTATCGCTGATCACATCACATCTTCCTAAATCTAATGATATTATTGGCCAAGCGGCTCGCCATCATTTCCATGATAGCGGAAAAATGCTGCGGGCTAAGCTGGCTTTGTCTGCGCATGCCCATATTGGCGGTAGCAAAGATGCCGCTATGTATTGGGCGGCTGCAATTGAAGTTATGCATAATGCCTCACTTGTCCATGATGACATTTCTGATGGTGATCAGATGCGCCGGAACCGGCCTAGCGTCTGGTTTAAATTTGGCCGCGATGTTGCGCTGGCATTGGGTGACTGGCTGATTGGTTTATCTTTTGAGCTGGCCGCAAAAGCCGCTGATACATCTGGCCGCCCACAGCTAGTGCATGTTCTTTGCGAACATATGATGGCAACGACCCGTGGTCAGGCCAAAGAGTTTGATAAAAACGCCTATCCTAGCCGGGATACTTATAAAGACATTATTCTGGGTAAAACCGCACCATTATTCATAGCACCGCTAGAAGGCGTGGCCATTATGGGTAATAGAGCAGATATCATTCCAGCGTCCAGACAATATTTTCAAGCCATTGGTTCTGTTTATCAGGTTGCTAATGATTTGTTGAACTTTGCTGGTGCTGATGGGGCGGAAACCAGCGCCGCTGATCTGATCAGACGTGCACCAAACGCGGTTATTGTTCTGTTTCGGGAACAGCTATCGCTTCGTGAAACCGCGCGGTTTAACGCGTGGCTCAGTGATGGGAAATCAAGCGATCTTACGCATTGGCTAGATGCCATTATGGCATCCGATGCTATTAGCCAGACTGTCCAGATGATGGAAGACATGCTGGCCGATGCTGATAAACATTATCAGAATATGCCGGAATTTATGCGGCAGGTAATTTCGCCTATCCAAAAGCTTATCTATTCGGTCAGAATAAAAGCGTTAACATATTAATTTTTCAAGATAGGCATTAATACCCCTATGCCAAAGCAAAAGAGAACAATCGTTATTGGTAGCGGGTTCGGCGGAATTGCCGCCGCCTTGCGGATGCGCGCCCGTGGTGATGACGTTACCATTATCGAACGACTTGATCAGCTAGGCGGCCGGGCGCGTGTCTTTGAACGTGACGGGTTCCGGCATGATGCTGGCCCCACGGTGATTACCGCACCATTTCTATTTGATGAACTGTTTGAACTGTTTGGTGAAAAACGATCAGACCACATCACTTTTGTGCCGCTTGATCCGTGGTACCGGTTTTATTTTGACAGCACCGGTGAGCAATTTGATTATCGCGCCACCGTAGAAGACACGATAGCAGAAATTAAACGGTTTTCCGATGATGATGCTGAAGGCTACCGAAAGCTTCTGACCGCATCCGAGCAAATTTTTGATGTCGGGTTTCGCAAATTAGCGGATCAGCCGTTTGATAAATTGACTAGCATGCTGGCGCAAATCCCCTCATTAATGCGGCTGAAAAGCCATTTAACCGTGTCACAACTGGTCAACCGTTATATGAAACATGATCTGATGCGGCAGGCGTTTTCCATTCATCCTCTGCTGGTTGGCGGTAATCCATTTAATACCACGTCAATCTATGCGCTGATCCATTTTCTTGAACGCGAATGGGGGGTGCATTTTGCTATGGGTGGAACTGGTGCTGTTGTTGCGGCCTTGCGTGGATTAATGGAACGCCATGGCATCACCATTCGCTGTAACACGGATATCAAGCGGATCAATATTGATAATCGCATAGCCCAGAGCGTGACGACCACCGATGATGAAGTGATTGAAGCAGATAGAGTGATATGTAACGCTGATCCGCCAACCGTATATAGCCAGATGATTGATCCGGCGGCAGGCGCAAAAGGTAAAATTATTCCTGATTCCATGACCAAATATTCCATGGGGCTGTTTGTATTATATTTTGGAACAAAACGAACCTATCAGGATGTGGCGCATCATACGATCTGGATGGGTGAGCGATATCAATCGCTGTTGCATGATATTTTCAATAAGAAAATTCTGGCCGAAGATTTCTCGCTATATCTGCACCGTCCCACCGCCACGGATAAAAGCTTTGCGCCTGATGGGATGGATAGTTTTTATGTGTTGTGTCCGGTGCCAAACACCATGGGCGGACAGAACTGGAACGAAGAAGGTTCGGCCTTGCGTGACCGTATTGTGGCGGCGCTTGACCGGACAATTATGCCGGGCCTGAAGGAAAGCATTACCGCAGATTTCTGGATGACACCGGATGATTTTACCAATGATTACCGGTCGATGCATGGGGCTGGATTTTCGATTGCACCAGTCTTTACGCAATCTGCATGGTTTCGCTATCATAACCGTGACCGTCGTGTGGGGAATCTGTATTTTTCAGCGGCTGGTGCGCATCCGGGAGCTGGTATGCCGGGGGTATTATGTTCTGCCAAAGTGGTAGAAAATCTTGTTAATAGAGATGAAAGCGCCTTATAATAAACGGTGAGGCCAGCTGATCATGGAACATGATAATAGGGTAATCATGGCGTCTGCCAGTGACGCGGAACAAACGCTAAGCCAGCATGGGAAAAGCTTTGCGTGGGCGCGGCGTTTGCTTGGCCGGGATGCAGGGCATAAAGCGGCGCGATTGTATCAGTTTTGCCGTCTGGTTGATGACCTGGCCGATGATGATACAGAAAACCATTCTGCTGATCTGCTTGCCTTACGCCAGACAATTCTGGATGACATACCGCATGGCCACCGGCTTTATTCTGATATATCTGATCTGATTGCTGAAACGGATTTACCGCGACCGGTGCTTGCCGCGTTGATTGACGGGCTGATATCGGATCAGGATATCGTGCTGGTCGAAACGTCTGATGCGCTGATCCGTTATAGTTACCATGTGGCCGGAACGGTGGGCTTGTTGATGTGTTCGGTTCTGGGTTGCCGTGATACCCGCGCTTATGCGTTTGCAGTTGATCTGGGGGTGGCGATGCAATTAACCAACATTGCCAGAGATGTGCTGGATGATGCCAGAATGGGGCGGCGTTATCTGCCGGCGCAATGGGTGAATGATCTGACCCCGGAACAGATTGCCGCCTCTGCTGATGGCCATAGCAAAACAGATATCGAACGCCGTGAGATTGTTGGCGCGGCGGTCAAACGCTGTCTTGATCTGGCGGATATATATTATCAAAGCGGTGAGCAGGGCATGGCTTATCTGCCTATTCGGGCGCATCTGGCTATTGTGGTGGCTGGTCGTGTCTATCGCCAGATCGGGGTGCAATTACGCGCGGCACATTTCAACTGGCATGAAGGCCGGCAAGTAACGAATAAGGCCACCAAGTTGAAAATATCAATGCTGGCTATCCCGCGATTATGGTCACGGTTTCATGGGACACGGCGGTATCTGGGCTGGCTAAAAACAACACCTGTTCATCATGATATCCAGTTGCATAAACCGCTTCGGGGGTTGCCGTTGATTGCGCCGGTGCGTCTATGATGAATTCAATCACCACGCATCCGGCAAAACAACATATGGCTATACTGGGTGGTGGCTGTGCCGGATTATCGCTGGCCGCGCGTGTGGCGGATTGGCCAGATATGGCCATGACAGTCATTGATCACCCTGACCACAAACCCCGCCAGGATCATAACTGGGGGTGCTGGTCAATAAACGGGCTGGAAGATGCCTTGGCGATGGCACGGAAAACATGGCCACAATGGGCGATTATTACGGATGCTGGCATCCATAAACAGTCATCTGACCATCACCCCTATATGGCTATCGAATCAAAAGCGTGGCTAAACCATTGCCGTATTCAGGCGCGTCAGCAGGGGGTGACATTCACGGCGGCACGGCTAACAGATATAACGGTTAATGATCAGCATGTATCATTGGCGGCTGATCCGGCCTTGCCATTGTTTCAGCATGTTGCCGATAGCCGGCCGCCAGCCTTGCCAGACGGAATTATGCTGCAACATTTTCGCGGTGTTGAGATAAAAACAGAACATGATGTTTTTGATCCGGATTGCGCAATTTTGATGGATTTTCGCTGTGACCAGAGCCGCGGCATCCATTTTATTTATGTTCTGCCTTATGCAAAAAACCGTGCGCTGGTTGAATCCACCATGTTTAGCACGGAACTAGCGCCCGAAGATTTCTATGATACCGCGATTGCAGATTACTGTGATCATATTCTACATGCTGGCAAGACCATGACATTGCGCCGCGAAGAAGGCGTAATCCCCATGGGATTTTTATCCCCCCGCGATAATCAGGTGGCGGCAATTGGCGGTAATGGCGGGGCTATCCGGCCATCATCCGGTTATGCTTTTGTGTTTATCCAGCGGCAAATGGAACAGGCATTAACCAAGTATAAACATACCGGACAGGTAACGTTCAAACCGCCGCATAAACCGGTTGATCTGTGGATGGATGCGGTATTTCTGGCCGTGATCCGCCGTCAGCCAGCATTGGCACCGCGGCTATTTGCGGCCATTGCAAAAGCGCTAACTGGTGATGAGATGGCGATGTTTATGTCAGGATTGGCGACTAGCCGGTTGCGGTTCAAGATCATTATGGCCATGCCGAAATGGCCATTTATCAAGGCGTTATTGTCACGCCCATGGAAGATGATCACATGATGGATATGATGACAGTCATAGCATTATTAGCGGTGGTGATCATTGGCCTGCCACATGGTGCTATGGACGGCGCGGTGGCGATTTCCATGGGATATGGCCAATCGATATGGCGCATGGCTAGCTTTCTGGCTATCTATATCGGGATTGCAATCATGGTGGTCGGGGTCTGGTTATGGTTACCGCCATATTCATTATTTGCATTTCTTTTATTAAGCATCTGGCATTTCGGGCGCGGCGATAGCTTGAGCTATTTGCCGCCCTTGCCGCTATATATACAGACGATCAGCCATGGCGGGCTGGTTGTGCTGGGGATTAGCCAATGTGATAAACCCATGGCAGATCAGGTGTTTCAGTGGTTAGTGTTCGGTGATACCGCTATGCTCTGGGTCTGGATTGATGTCGCCACATGGATATGGATACCGGTTGCCGCCATATATATCTGCCTTGGGTTGATGGATAACCGGCTTTATGGGCGAATAGCCGAATGGCTTGTGCTTGCGGTGATGGTTTATACCTTGCCGGCACTGGTCGCGTTTGCGGTATATTTCTGTTTGATCCATACTATTCGCCATATGTATCGGGTCATGATGATGTTGCGGCATATGCTTGCCCCGCGCATGGCGGTTGGGCTGACCATGCTCTTTACGCTGGCAAGCTGGGCTGGTGGGGCGTTGGTATATATGGCGCTATTGCCATCACAAGGTGCTATGCCTGCTAGCATGATGGTGGTATTTATAGGATTGGCGGCGCTGACGGTGCCACATAGTCTGTTAATTGATAGCTTGTTCCGGCCACGTTTTGAATATGATGCGCAAGAACAGAATACATCACATAACCCCATTGAGGGACGGCATGTCTGATCTGAGCACAAGAAAAGATGAACATATTGATCTGGCCAAGCAGGACGCGGCATTAGCACAAATCCCGAACAGTCTGGATCATGTCCGGCTTACCCATCAGGCCTTGCCAGAATGTGACGCAGATCAGATTGATGCCAGTATCCGGTTTCTGGGTATGCCGCTGGATGCACCAATAATGATTAGCGGTATGACTGGCGGCTCACCGCGTGGGGATGCGATTAATGGCGTTCTGGCAGAATTGGCAAATACTCATAAACTGGCCTTCGGGGTCGGCTCACAAAGAGCATCATTAAACCAGAAAAACAGCCAGTCCGGTTTGCGCGGCATAGCATCTGATATTCCGCTTATTGGCAATCTGGGGGCGGCACAGCTGATTGAACATGGTGATGATGGCGGCATTGATTTGGCGCGGCGAGCCATTGATGATCTTGAACCGAATGCGCTGGCTATTCATCTGAACCCGTTGCAGGAACTGGTTCAACCCGAAGGTGATAGAAACTGGTATGGCGTAAAAGATATGCTGGCAACACTGGTAAAACAGGCCGGTATTCCGATTATCATCAAAGAAGTTGGTGCCGGATTAAGCGTGAAAACTATTTCTGAATTGCGTGATATTGGCATCACATGCTTTGATATCGCGGGGCTTGGCGGCACTAACTGGACACGCATTGAAAACAGCCGCACGGATCAGACGCGGCAGGACATCATGGAACCGTTCATGGATTGGGGTATCCCGACCTGTTCGGCATTGCAGGATGCACATAACGCGGTTCATGATATTCAGTTAATTGGCTCTGGTGGGGTGCGGCATGGGCTGGATGTCGCCAGATGTTTATG
>JAHEII010000160.1 GCA_024639485.1 Alphaproteobacteria bacterium | reverse complement strand
TGCGATGGTAGCTGGCGATCTGGATATGGTCGAAGACCATTTTATGACCAAAGACGGCCGGAAAGTCGCCTTACGGATATTTATCGAACATGGTAACGCGCATCTTTGTGGGCATGCTATGGAAAAATTGAAAGCATCCATGCGCTGGGACGAAGACGTGTTCGGGCTGGTTTATGATCTGGATATATTCATGATTGTAGCGGTTAGCCATTTCAATATGGGCGCCATGGAAAACAAAGGGTTGAACATATTCAACGCAAAATATGTACTGGCTGATAAACAGACCGCCACAGATGATGATCTTAGTTTGGTTGAAGCTATTATCGCCCATGAATATTTTCATAACTGGACTGGCAATCGTATCACTTGCCGCGACTGGTTCCAGCTTACTCTGAAAGAAGGGCTGACCGTATATCGCGATCAGGAGTTTACGTCCGATATGCATTCCAGAGGCGTTAAGCGGATTAATGATGTTGCCATGATGAAAGCAATACAGTTCCCCGAAGACGCAGGGCCAACCGCGCATCCTGTCCGTCCGGATACATATCGTGAGATTAATAACTTCTACACGCCGACCGTTTATGAAAAGGGCGCAGAAATTATCCGCATGATGGAACAATTATTAGGTAGAGATGCCTTTATGCAGGGCATTGACCGCTACATCAAGGATAATGACGGAAAAGCCGCTACATGCGAAGATTTTGTATCAGCTATGGAAACCGCTAGCGGCGTTGATCTGGAACAGTTTAGCCGATGGTATGAACAGGCTGGCACCCCGATATTAAACGTCCAGAAATCTTATGATAAAGAAAAGAAAATACTAACGCTTAATTTCAAGCAGAGCCATCAGGATAATCCCGCTGTTGATACGCGTCATGATCTGTTGATGCCTGTTCGTGTTGGGCTTGTTTCGGCTAGCGGTGATGTTTTGCCGGTGATTTGTGACGGGGAATCCAGCGGCGCTGATGACCGTGTTCTGACTATTGCTGACAAAACCAGCTCTATTACTTTGCATCAGGTGCCCGATGGGGCAGTGCCATCCTTGTTACGCGGATTTTCCGCACCGGTGCAATTACAGACCAATTTTACCGAAGACGATTTGCTGACATTGCTGGCATTTGATAAAGATAGCTACGGTCGCTGGGACGCTGGCCAGCAATTGATGTGTCAAGTTATCCGCATCATGTTAGAGCAGGGCAGTTCATCAAAACGTATCACCCAGAAAATTCAAGTCCTAGGTGACGCATATCGTCAAATCATTCAAGACGATACATGCGACCCGGCGGTAAAGGCCGAGTTACTGAAAGTGCCATCACAACAAGTGATTGAAACCATGTTAGCCGTTGCTGATCCGGTTGCTGTATGGAACGCCCGCCGTAAACTGGCTAAAAACCTTGGCCTGGCTCTGGGCGAGGCTATGGATAGTCACATAACGGATTATACTGGCCGGCTTGATAATCTGTCGGCGCAAGAAAGACGGTTATTGCATATTCTGATGAATATGAAAGTCTTAACCCATGATCCCATCGCCTGTCAGCAGGCATTGGCAATGTCACAATCGGATAACATGACGTTATCCATGGCTGGACTGAATACATTAAATCAAACCGATGTTGATGAACGGATGGAAGCATTGGCAGCATTTGCGGCTAAATGGGAAAATCACCCGCTAGTAATGGAAAAATGGTTCGCGCTGGAAGCATCCTGTCCATATCTATCAACGCCTGAGCATTGCGAAACATTAATGACGCATCCGGCATTTGATAGCAATAATCCCAATAAATTGCGTTCGGTGATATCTGTTTTTGCCAGCCTGAATACCAGAATGTTTCACGCTGATGATGGGTCTGGATATCGTTTTCTGGCGCATCATATTGCTGAAATAGATAAAAGAAATCCGCAAATTTCTGCAAGAATGGTTCTGCCATTAACGCGCTTTGGTCGCTATGATGAAGGCAGGCAAGCCATGATGAAAGGCGCGCTGATCCGATTGAAAACGGCGCAAGGGCTTTCATCTGATTTATCAGAAGTTGTTGATAAAACAATCGGTTAATAAACGATATTAAGCGGTTTGTTTAAGCAAAAATGCTGGCGTATGCTCAGTGTCTTTGAAATTGCTACCACTGCAATCAGGCGGGGCATCGCGTTCGCCTTCGTAACGGGTTGGCTTTTTGCGGCGTGGTGATGATTTTGCGTCTGTTTTGGCGGTATCCTGTTCATCAGTTTTAGTTATGCCGCTTTCAGTTGTGCCGGTTTTGGTTGCATTTGCAGTTTCAGCTTTTGTTGTATCTTCGGCCGATTTGTTCGGTTTTTTGCTGGATGTCTTGCCAGTGTTACCACTATCAGCCGTTGGTATGGTTTTACCGATCAGCTTTTCGATAGCGCTGATAGCGGTTTTATCATCATCATTCGCAACTAGGCTAAACGCTTTGCCTGAATTACCAGCACGACCAGTTCTGCCAATTCGATGCACATAGTCCTCGGGGTTTGACGGTACATCAAAATTAAAGACATGTGATAATCCGGCAATATCAATACCACGCGCCGCGACATCACTGGCAACTAGCAATTTAACTTCGTTATTCTTGAAACGGGTTAACGCCGCGTTTCTGGCGCTTTGTGACATATCACCATGTA
>JAHEII010000155.1 GCA_024639485.1 Alphaproteobacteria bacterium | reverse complement strand
TTAAACGAAAGCGGTAGCATTGCCAGTTATGGATCAGCATTGGCCATGCGGCCAGAATTGCCTTTTTATCCGCTCATGTTCAAGAATATCACCCTCAACATGATGCTTGTTTATCTACTGAATCAAGCTGACCGCCAGCGAGCTGTCCATGCCATTGACCACTGGTTAAAAAATGGTAGCATTTCCGAACATATCGCGCATCAGTTCCCCTTAGCCGATACCGCAAAAGCACATGAAGCTGTGGAAAAGGGCGGCAAATCAGGTGCCGTTGTTCTCACCATAACCAATACATGACCACCCATCAGTAAGAGGCTATTATGACACCACACAACACCGAAACCCCTAATACCGGAACCCAGCATATCTTTATCACTGCAGGCGGATCAGGTATCGGCCTTGCCATGGCAAAAGCGTTTCTTGATACCGGCGCACAAGTGGCGATTACAGATAGCAATTCCGATATGCTTGCCGCCGCTAAAGCCGCGCATCCGGCGCTTCATATTTTTACGGCAGACGCAACCAGCGAAGAACAGATGCAAACGGCGTTTGATACGGTGATGAATATGTGGGGTGGGCTGGATGTCATGATGGCGAACGCCGGAATAGCCGGCCCGACCGCATCCATCGAAGATGTTAAGTTAGACGACTGGCAACGCTGTCTGGCGGTAAATCTGGATGGCAGTTTCCTTGCCGCCAAACTCGCCACCCCTGTCATGAAAGCCCAGAAAAGCGGGGTGATCACTCTGACCTCATCAACAGCTGGACAATGGGGTTATCCCTACCGCTCACCTTATGCTGCGGCAAAATGGGGCATTATCGGATTGATGAAAACACTAGCCATGGAATTGGGTTCTTCTGGTATTCGGGTAAATGCTATCTGCCCCGGATCAGTAGAAGGCGAACGCATGGATGGCGTAATAGTAAGAGAGGCCGCCGCACGCGGCATCACGCCAGAAGAATTACGTCAGGGTTATGCTGATTGTGCCTCATTGCGGCGCTTTGTTACCGCCGAAGACGTGGCTGACATGGCTGTATTTCTAGCATCACCGCAAGCCCGATCAATCACCGGCATGACCATGTCTGTTGATGGTCACACCGAAAAAGTCACACTTTAAAAACGGATCACCCTTTGCCGCGCCACGGGATCAGAATGCTGATCAGCTTACGCATCATCAAATCAAACATTAGCCCCAGCAGACCCATGATCAGAATAGTCACCCAGATCAGCTCATAATCAGATACTGTTCTGGCCACGTTTTCAATAAAACCAACACCGGTGGTACCGGCCAGCATTTCTGCCGCCACCAGCGTTCCCCAGCACACACCAATAGCAATCCGGACACCAGTCAGAATTTCCGGCAAGGCATTAGGAAGTATTACATGACGAAGAATCTGGCGATTGGATGCGCCCAGAGAATGAGACGCCCTGATCTTGGATAATTGTGTTCCTGATGCTCCCGTACGGGCAGAAATAACCATAATGGCGAATGCTACCATGAATAGCAGGAATATCTTGCCGTCATCCTGAATACCAAAAATAGTCAGAATAAGCGGCGCCCAGGCCAGTGGCGGCACCGGACGGTACAATTCAATCATGGGGTCAAAGAAGGATTTGAAAAACCGCGACACACCCATATAGATACCTAATGGAACACCCAGCATGATTCCAAAGAACATGGCAACCAGAACACGGAATAGCGAATCCCAGATGTGGCCATCCAGCATCGGGATGCTACCCATATAAACCTCACCCTTGGCAAAGGCTAGCATATGGTCTTTGTAAGTCGGAACAAAACGCCCCAATTCATCATGGGTGCCATAGCTACCGGGCAGAATATCAACCAAACTGTCCGGCACAAAAAACCCGACCACATCAGATATCGGCAACCATTTAAACCATAATAAACGTGTTCCCTTAAATCCGCCGCCTTCTTCGATATTCGGATTGGCCAGCGTGGAAAACGTCGCGATAACATCTGTTGGCTTTGGCAACCAGCGGCTTGATCCCTGTTCAATACAAATCGTGCGGGTTTTAACAACACCAGCACCCGGCATGAATAGCGCATCAATAATACCAAGGCTTCCTTTGGCGGCGTTAACCTCATCAATCATAAGCGCCACCGATGTATTTACCTCATCAAGGGTATTGGCCGGGAAAATCATACCATCGTCAAGCCGCTTGAAAACGCGCTCAACCGATTTCATATAGTTTTTGCGAATAGCAATAATATCTTCGCCAGCAGACGTATTTTCTAGATTCGCTTTGACCAATTTGATATCGGCACGGGTATTCGCAATCAGCTGGTTAGCCGCGTCTGGCATATTCCGTAAAGTCAGGAATGCTTTTGATATTTTTGTTACATCTTGCGCGATGCCATCAAACATAACTCCACGCGGAGTCATGGGTAGCATGGGTATTTCTTCTGGCGTAACGCCCCATGGGGCTTGCGCTAATGCGGCTTCGGTCGGGATTAAACCCGCTGATCCGGTTTTAATCCGGTCCGTAAGCCCGTCAATATCATCTACTATCATTGACAGATTGGAAACGGTTGCCGCATCAATACTGTCTGGATTGGAATAGACCGCAATCAGCGATCTGGTCTGGGTAATAATACCGCGTATCTGTTTTTCTTCTTGTGCAGAAAAAGCATCAACAGGAAACTCAG
>JAHEII010000042.1 GCA_024639485.1 Alphaproteobacteria bacterium | reverse complement strand
TTCAGACGCGTGCTCTTCCGATCTGGCGGCGTGGCCTATTTTGCGCATATTGGCGGGTTTGTTGCAGGATTGATACTGACCCCGTTTATGCGCCAATCCAGCCATCCGATTTTTCCGGCCAAAGAGAAAGAAACAAATGAGAGCGACCGATTAACAGTGTTAAACCGGCAAGCGATGAAAAATGCCTTTGTTGAGCGATATCGCCGTCCTGTTTCCCGTGCAAACGCCACCAGCACAAATAAAAAGCCGAAAACTGATCATATCCGGCGGTCGCGGCGGCATCTGCCTAATGTTAAATCATCTCACCGCAAACAGGATGAAGATAAGTAAATAAATGGATTAGATAGTATTGCCGCCTGTCACGGTGTCTTCCATGGTACCGGAACCGCCCAATTGTTCGATCAGCTGTAATATATCTGCTGCCGCCTTATCGACATCATCACGATCAAGCGCGGATACCACCACGGCTGTTCCGTATTGCCCCGGTTTGAACCACGGGTAACTGCCGATGCTTAACCCGTTATATCTGGCTTCTATGATGGCTAATCCTTCGGCTAGTGTCCCCTCACCCAATGCGGTTTGAACAGATACCCGATGCTGTTGCATACCATCAGGTAACATGGCTTCTACCTGCATCAGCATAGCATCGAAAATCTTGGGTACGCCAGCCATGACATGCACATTGCCAATGCGATAACCGGGGGCGGCAGATACCGGATTATAGATCAAATCCGCGCCTTCGGGGATATCCGCCATTTTTTGTCTGGCGCTGTTATAGTCCAGATCAGTATCAGCGTAATGATTGATCAGCAACGCGTCTGCTTCCGGATGGCGAATAGCCGCCACCCCGAACGCGGCAGCAACAGCAACAGTGGTAATATCATCATGCGTAGGGCCTATGCCGCCGGATGTAAAGACCAGATCATATTCGCCCGATAATGCCTGAACCGCCGCAACAATGCGGTCATGCTGATCACCAATGACCCGCACTTCGCGCAAATTGATACCGCGATCATGGAGAAATCTGGCCAGAGAATTAATATTTTTATCCTGTGTCCGGCCGGATAAAATCTCATCCCCGATAATGATCAAAGCGGCAGAAGGTTGTGTCATAAAATCACCAAAAACATGTGTATTGTGTTAAAGGTTATATATCGGATGACGAACAGATCAACCGCCCATTCCAAATAAGCGCGGCCAAATAAAGAATAAAAAGGATAAACATTTATGGATTTACCTCAACTCACCGAAGGCATTCTGATCAAACGCTATAAACGGTTTTTAGCTGATGTTGATTTTGGCGACCGTATCGAAGTTGTCCATTGCCCGAACCCCGGTGCCATGACCGGTTTAAAAACCCCCGGTAGCCGTGTCTGGTGTTCCCTGTCTGATAACCCCAAGCGGAAATTGCCATATACGCTAGAATTGATTGAGGCGGATCATACGCTGGTAGGCATTAACACGAACCGCCCTAATGCTATCGCGCATGAAGCATTGGCACATGGCGTGATACCGGATTTTCAATCTTATCAAACCATTCAGCGGGAATATACATGGAAAAAAGGCACCCGCTTTGATTTCCGGCTGGATGATGCCACTGATAATAGTCCGGCCATGTTACTGGAAATCAAAAATGTTCATTTGCGCCGGTCTGATGCTGATGAACCTGATACGGTTGCTTTTCCGGATTCGGTTACGGCACGCGGCACCAAACATTTGCAAGAGCTTATCACAGCAAAAACAGACGGCTGGCGCGCGGCGCTATTATTTGTTGTACAAAGAGCAGATAGCAACCGTATGGTTATAGCCAGTGACATTGATCCGGTTTATGCAGAAACCTTAAAAACAGCTTATGAGAATGGCGTAGAAATTATGGCATGGCGTTGCAATATCACTCTAGACGCTTTAACATTAACCGACAAAATCAATATGGTGATACCTGAATAATGCGATTTGAACCTATCCCCCGCCATGATCAGCTTGGCTTTCTGAAAATGCGTAAAGCAGGCCGGCTTGCCGCTGAAACTCTTGATTACATAACTCCTTTTGTTAAGGCTGGCGTGACAACGCTGGAACTGGATACTCTATGTCATCAATTCATTAATGATCACGGGGCAACACCGGCACCGCTGGGCTATAAAGGCTATCCCAAGGCTACCTGCATTTCTGTTAATCATGTGGTCTGTCATGGTATCCCATCCGATAAACGGCTGATTGATGGTGATATCCTGAATATTGATATCACGGTAATTCTGGATGGCTGGTATGGTGACACGTCCCGCATGTTCTGGGTTGGTGATGTCAGCGTTAAGGCCAAACGGCTTACCGAAATTACCTATGAATCCATGATGCGCGGTATTGATGTGGTTAAACCGGGGGCAACGCTTGGTGATGTTGGGCATGCTATACAAAACTGTGCCGAAGCCGCGCGGTTTTCTGTGGTGCGCGACTTTACCGGCCATGGAATTGGCCAGCAATTCCATATTGCCCCGACTGTTCTGCATTACGGTAATCCGGGGGAAGGCACCATCCTCGAAGAAGGCATGATATTTACCATTGAACCCATGATCAATACAGGAACATGGCAGGTAAAAATCCTGCCCGATGGCTGGACAGCGGTAACCCGCGACCGTGGATTATCCGCCCAGTTTGAACATACGGTTGGCGTTACTGCCGATGGGGTTGAGATATTTACCTTATCACCAATGGAATATATCCAGCCGCCATATGCCACATAAAATATACTTTTGCCATTTGTTAGACCCGATATTTATTCTTGTCAGTATGTGTCTTGTAACGGCTAAATAGATGTAGAGCCCACAACATAACTAAGGCCAGTTTGTGGAAAATAAAAACAAGAACCCCATTGCGCCCGATCATGCCAAGCATCGGGAGCGGATGAAAACCCGTATTCTGAATTATGGCACAGACACGCTTGCCGATTATGAATTGCTGGAATCGCTGTTATTTTACTGTATCCCGCGGCGTGACAAAAACCGATAGCCAGAGCATTATTAGCCAAGTTTAAAACCTTTAATGCCATCTGTCTGGCATCACCGCAGGAATTATCAGAAATTGACCATATCGGCGATCATAGCGCTGTCTTGTTTCAGATTATTCAGACAATAGCGCTTAGGCTTGGTGAAGAAAAAATCATAGACAAAACTACATTCAAGTCATGGCAGGATGTCATTAGCTATTGCCGCACCCGCATCGGATTTATTGAAAAAGAATCCTTTCTGGTAATTTTTGTTGATAGCAAAAACAGCATCATTGCCGCCGATGAGCTGGCTAGTGGAACTGTTGATAAAGTAGCGGTTTACCCGCGTGAGATTGTTCGCAATGCGTTAAAATATCATGCAACGGCTATTATTCTGGTGCATAATCATCCATCCGGTAGCACCGAGCCATCACAGCAGGATATTGCCATGACCAAACATAATCATCAGGCTATTAAGGCGATTGATGCGCGTCTGCATGATCATCTGATCATTAGTAGCGAAGGGCATTTCAGTTTCAAGAATGCCGGACTAATTTAAGATAGCAGATATCACATGTGGTGACTGGACAAGTTATTGCTGGCTGACTAACATGCAGCCGATCATAGCCGTCTTTAACAATAGGATATATTTATCATGATACCGCGCTATTCGCGACCCGAAATGACTGAAATCTGGACAGATGAAAGCCGCTTTCAAATCTGGTTTGAAATCGAAGCTCATGCCTGTGACGCGCAGGCCGAACTTGGCGTTATCCCGAAAGAAGATGCAAAAACCATCTGGGAAAAAGGCCAGTTTGACGTTGCCCGTATTCATGAAATCGAAGCAGAAACAAAACATGATGTGATCGCATTTCTTACCAATCTGGCAGAATATATCGGAACACCGGCACGGTTTATTCATCAGGGCATGACATCGTCTGATGTGCTGGACACAACCCTAGCGGTTCAGCTTAGCCGCGCCAGTGATCTGATCATTGCCGGTATTAGTCGGGTGATGGATGCGCTCAAAACACGCGCCATTGAACATCGCTATACCCCAACCATGGGGCGCAGTCACGGGATACATGCCGAACCGGTTACATTCGGGCTTAAACTGGCCGGCCATTATGCAGCGTTTGAGCGGGCATTATCACGGATGGAACAGGCTAAAGCCGATATCGCCACCTGTAAGATATCCGGTGCAGTGGGAACATTCGCCCATATTGATCCATTTGTGGAACGCCATGTTGCAGAAAAAATGCACCTGACTCCCGAACCACATTCCACGCAAGTTATCCCGCGTGACCGCCATGCCATGTTCTTTGCAACAATGGGAGTGGTAGCCGCATCTATCGAAAATCTGGCTACTGAGATCAGGCATTTGCAACGGACAGAAGTCCGCGAAGCCGAAGAATATTTTTCCCCCGGCCAGAAAGGCTCATCAGCCATGCCGCATAAACGCAATCCGGTTTTAACAGAAAATCTGACCGGATTAGCACGGATTGTTCGCGGGGCGGTTACACCGGCGCTTGAAAATGTGACGCTCTGGCATGAACGTGATATCTCCCATTCTTCTGTAGAACGGGTACATGCACCCGATGCCACGGTAGCGCTTGATTTTGCCTTGCACCGTCTGGCTTCTGTTATTGAAAAGCTGCTTGTCTATCCGGATGCCATGCAAAAGAATCTGGATCAACTAGGTGGGCTTGTTCATTCCCAACAGGTTTTACTCGCTCTTACCCAACATGGGGTTAGCCGTGAAGATTCCTATCTTCTGGTGCAACGTAATGCCATGCGCGTCTGGCACGAAGGCGGGCATTTGCGTGATTATCTATTGAGTGATGATACGGTAATGGAAAACATCTCCAAAGACGCGCTCAACGCGCTTTTTGATATCAATCACCATTTCAAAAATATTGATTATATTTTTGAGCGTATTTTCGGGCAAATATAAAGCCAGAAATAACACATAAAAATATGTGGCAATGATTGCTAAAAGGGATGAGTGTTGATAGAATAATATATCAATCATTAAGATGATAAGCCAGAACATGGATCACCGTGAAAAACTGTATGAAGGGAAAGCGAAAGCGATTTTCGCCACCGATACGCCTGATGAGCTGATCCAGTATTTTAAGGATGATGCAACCGCCTATAATGCCCAGAAACACGATATCATTTCTGGCAAGGGCAAGCTGAATAACGCGATCTCACATCATATCATGTCCAAGCTGGGGGAATCCGGCATTCATCACCATCTGATCAGACAGATCAATGACCGTGAACAATTAATCCGTAAATGCAAAATTATTCCGGTTGAAGTTGTTGTCCGCAATATCGCGGCTGGATCAATGGTCGGACGTCTGGCTGGCGCGCATATCCCTATCAATCAAGGCACATGCCTGAAAACCCCGATAGTTGAATACTATCTCAAAGAAGACGCGCTGAATGATCCGATTATTACGGCGGAACATATCACCGGTTTTGATCTGGCTAGCGAAGATGAATTGACTTATATCCGGCTCACCGCGCTGGCCATTAACCGGCTATTGATGGATATGTTTGCCGATATCGGCATTGTTCTGGTTGATTTCAAGCTGGAATTTGGCCGCCCTGCCAAACCTGTTGCCGGGGAGCCAGCCATTATTCTTGCGGATGAAATTAGCCCTGATAACTGCCGTCTATGGGATAAAGCCACCGGCGACATTAAAGACAAAGACCGTTTCCGTAAGGATTTAGGCGGATTGGTTGATGCCTATCAGGATATAGCCACCCGTTTCGGGCTAACCGTATCATTGCCATAAAGAGAGGATTATCATGCTAAGGGTTACTATTACGATCAGCTTGAAAGAAGGGGTGCTTGATCCCGAAGGTCAGGCCATCGCACACTCACTTGGTAATCTGGGTTATCATGAAGCAAGCGATATCCGGACTGGCCGGATCATCAGCTTTACCATGGATGAAAGCAATCACGCCCGCGCCAATCAGAAAGTCGCAAAAATGTGTGAAACATTGTTAGTTAATACCGTGATTGAAAATTACGATATCGCTATCGAAGATCAGGCCGGGGACGAGTAGATACAGTGACAAATGTAGCGGTTATCAGCTTTCCCGGATCAAATTGTGACAGGGATATTATCACGGCGGTAAATCATATTACCGGCACTCAGCCCACCCAGTACTGGCATAAAGAAACCAGCATGGAAAAACATGATCTGGTTATCCTGCCCGGCGGGTTTTCGTTTGGTGACTATTTGCGTTGCGGAGCGATTGCCGCCCGTTCCCCGATCATGGATGAAGTGATGGAACATGTCTGGCGCGGGGGGTTTGTCCTTGGCATTTGTAACGGTTTTCAAATTCTAACCGAAGCAGGTATTCTGCCGGGAACATTGATGCGCAACAAACAGCTGCAATTTGTCTGTCGTGATGTGACGCTTTCGCTTCACCATAGCCAAAGCAATGCCATTCTGGGTCAATGTGATGATAACCGACAGCTGGTCATTCCAGTCGCGCATAACGAAGGCAATTATTTTGCTGATCCGGATACATTGAAAAAAATCACCGACAAAGAACAGATTGCGCTGACCTATACAAATACTGGTGCCGCTAATTACAACCCGAACGGTGCTATTAATGATATCGCAGGCGTAACATCTGATAATGGCCGCGTGCTTGGCATGATGCCGCATCCCGAAAGAAAAGCCGAAGCCATTCATGGCGGGGTTGATGGTCATTATCTCCTGACGTCTATTATTGAGGCCGCATCATGAGCATGGAAGCCGAACATACAACCCAGGATCAAGCCCGTGACATGGGATTAAGCGCAGATGAGTTTGACCGTATCTGTACACGGTTGGGGCGGATTCCCAATCTGACCGAGCTTGGCATTTTTTCAGCTATGTGGTCGGAACATTGTTCTTACAAATCCTCACGCCGCTGGCTGAAAACCTTGCCTACTACTGGTGATCAGGTCATCCATGGGCCGGGCGAAAATGCCGGCGTTGTTGATATTGGTGATGGTATGGCGGCAGTGTTCAAAATTGAAAGCCATAATCATCCATCATTCATTGAACCCTATCAAGGGGCGGCAACCGGTGTTGGCGGTATTCTGCGTGATGTATTCACAATGGGGGCGCGGCCAGTGGCTTTGCTCAATGCGCTGCGGTTTGGCGAAGCTGATCATCCGCTAACACGGCATCTGGTCAGCGGTGTTGTCAGTGGTGTTGGTGGTTATGGTAATTGTATCGGTATACCAACTATTGGCGGCGAAACACATTTTGATGCCAGTTATAATCAGAATATTCTGGTTAATGCGATGGCGGTTGGATTGGCCAGAGCCGACCGGATATTCCTTTCTGCCGCATCCGGACTTGGTAATCCGGTGATTTATATTGGTGCTAAAACCGGCCGTGATGGTATTCACGGGGCGACGATGGCTTCTGCTGAGTTTAGCGAAGAAGACATGTCAAAACGCCCAACGGTTCAGGTGGGTGATCCGCTAGCTGGCAAATTGCTGATGGAAGCCAGCCTTGAGCTGATGGCATCGGATTCGGTAGTTTCCATTCAGGATATGGGCGCGGCTGGTCTGACCTCATCATCGGTGGAAATGTCCAGCAAGGGTGGGATGGGCATGGAAATTGATCTGGATCAGGTGCCTATCCGTGAAAAAGGCATGACCCCATATGAAATCATGCTATCCGAATCACAAGAACGGATGCTGGTTGTTCTCAAGCCTGATGCTACCGAACGGGCACAAGCTATATTTGATAAATGGGACCTGGATTTTGCCGTGATTGGCAAGGTGACAGATACCGGCCATCTGGTACTGACGTCACAGGATGCCGTGGTTGCTGATCTGCCGCTTGATCCGCTGGTAAATGATGCTCCTGAATATGATCGGCCATATGATCCCCCTTCAACGCCACAGCCAGCTGACCATACATCGCTAGTACAGGATATGGCATTAAGCACCGCGCTGAAACAAATGATGGGAAGCCATTTTCTGGCTAGTCGCCGCTGGGTTTATGAACAATATGACCGGCATGTCATGGCTGATACCGTGATTGAAAGTGGTGGGGATGCGGCACTGGTGCGGGTTCACGGAACCAATCGCGGCCTAGCCGTGACAACAGATTGTACCCAGCGTTATGTTCTGGCTGATCCCTATCAGGGCGCGATGCAGGCCGTAGCAGAAGCTTATCGCAATATCACCGCAACCGGCGCAAAACCTCTGGCGACAACAAATAATCTCAATTTTGGCAATCCGGAAAAACCGGCCATTATGGGACAGATTGTTGGTGCGGTTAAAGGCATGGGCGCGGCTTGTTCCGCGCTTGATGTGCCGGTCGTATCCGGCAATGTATCGCTTTACAACGAAACCGATGGCAATGCCATATCACCGGCGCCGGTTATCGGGATGATTGGTGTTATTGATGATATTGCAGACACGGTTGATATTGCCATTACAGACACTGGCTTGAGCGTCTATATTATCGGCCAGACGGCGGCAGCCAATGATGGCTGGCTATCAAATAGCGTTTATGCCCATGTGATTGCTGATCATGATCACCCTGATGCCCCACCGCCGGTTGATCTGGCGCTTGAGGCGAAGCACGGTGATTTGATCCGGCATCTGACCAAACAGCATCTGGTGGCAGCGGTTCATGACATTAGTGATGGCGGTGCGCTGGTAGCGCTGGCAGAAATGGTCATGGCTGGCCAGACCGGAGCGGATATCACCCTCTCACCGGATCAGTTGACCCATGGCTGGGCATTTGGCGAAGATCAAGGGCGGTATCTGGTGGCAACATCTGATCCAACAGCACTTGAGGCCGCCGCCGCAAAATATGGTGTAGAAATTCAGAAAATTGCTGTTACTAATGATAGACAAGAATTGAAACTTGGCGATAGTGACATTATCTCAAGTACAGAGCTAAGAGGCGTGTTTGAACATTGGCTTCCTGCATTAATGGAATCCAAACCTAGATAACAGATAGGAACATAAAATGGCTATGCGTGCTGATGAGATTGAACAGTTAATTCTGGATGCCCTGCCCGGAAGCGAAGTCAAAATTGAGGACTTGGCCGGGGATGGTGATCATTATTCCTGCCATATCAAATCAACTGCCTTTGCCGGAAAATCACGCGTGCAACAACATAAAATTGTTTATGATGCACTTGGCGGAAGAATGGGGAATCAGCTCCATGCTCTTGCCATACAAACGACCCCGATTGAGGAGTAAACATGTTAGACGATCAAACAAAAAGCCGTATCGAAAGCGAAATTTCAAGTCAGGATGTTGTTCTGTTCATGAAAGGCACACCGGTATTTCCACAATGTGGGTTTTCAGCCGCTGTTGTTGGCGTGTTAACCCATCTGAACGTTCCGTTTAAAGGCATCAATGTGCTGGATGATGACGCGGTTCGCGAAGGCATTAAGTTATTTGCAGAATGGCCAACCATTCCCCAACTTTACGTCAAGGGCGAGTTCATGGGCGGATGTGATATTATTCGTGAAATGTATGAAACCGGCGAATTAACAGAAATGTTCAATACACGCGGGATCGCAGTAACCCCGCAACCGCTAAATAGCTAATTCTTATTTTTTTACTATGATCACTTAGATGTGCTAATCTTTTGATAGATTTTATTGGGGGTGATCATGCCTATTGCTGTCTGGGGATTGCTTCTTCTTCTCTGTTTTGTCTGGAGCTTGTCTTTCCTCACGGCTGAGATTTTGCTGGAAACCACCCTGCCCTTTACTATTGTTTTTTATCGGGTGTTTATTGCCAGCCTGATCATGATTGTGTTGATGTGGGCAATGGGTAAACGTATCCCCTATGCTCCACGCGCGCTGTTTTTGCTGTTTGTGATGGGGTTGACTAATAATGCGCTGCCTTTTTCGGCTATTGTCTATGGCCAGCAATTCATCACCGGTGGCCTGGCCACGATCATTAATACAAATACGGCCTTTCTGACGCTCATTTTTTCCAGCCTTATTCTGGCTGATGAACGGTTGACTCCTATCCGGCTGGTCGGCTTGGGGTTAGGGATTGCCGGTGTTGTGATTGCTATTGGGCCAAGTGAGCTGTTGCAGTTTTCCATGGAAAATCTGGGTGAGCAATGTGTCCTGTTTGCCACCCTATGCTATGCGGTTTCTACCACGCTGGCACGCAAGCTGATCAAGGGGATTGATCCGCTGGTATCCGTGACTGTCATGCTATGTTCTAGCACGCTCTGGATGAGCATGATTGTGTATACGATGGAAGGCGTGCCAAGCATAACGCCAAGTGGCATTAATCTTTTATCAATCCTGACGATAGCCGGACTTTCGACCAGCCTTGCCTATATTCTATATTTTAAATTGCTACATCTGGCCGGTGCTGGTTCAACCGCTTTGGTCACCGTCATTATTCCACCATTTACGATGATTATGGACGCAACCATATTAGGCGACAAAATAACCGGCCAACAGCTGACCGGTTTTATCTTTGTTGCATCCGGAGTTTTGATGGTAGCTCGCGGCTTGCCGCAAACTCCACCGAAACCAGTATCTTAACGTGAGTAATATTCGATGACCAGATTAGGTTCCATCTGAACCGGATATGGTACATCTTCGATAGCTGGAACGTTGTTAAACACACCTTTGAAGGCAGATTCGTCAACAGACATATATTCGGGAATATCACGTTCAGCAGATACCATAGCATCAAGCAAGGATGGGATATTGCGCGCGCGTTCACGCACTTCAACCACATCACCCGGCTTAATCATACGGGATGAAATATTACAGATCACGCCATTAACCATGACATGTTTATGATTAACCAGCTGGCGTGAAGCAAAAACGGTTGGGGCAAACTTCATACGATAGACAACAGCATCAAGCCGGCATTCCAGAATACCGATCAGATTCTGGCCAGTATCACCACGGCGACGGACAGCTTCAACGTAATATTTTTTAAACTGCTTTTCACCAATATTGCCATAATAGCCTTTCAGCTTTTGCTTCGCCATCAGCTGAATACCGTAATCGGTTGGCTTACTGCGGCGTTGACCATGCTGGCCGGGGCCATATTCGCGGTTATTTACTGGTGATTTTGGACGACCCCAGAGGTTAACACCTAAACGGCGGTCGATTTTGTACTTGGCGTGATGCCTTTTATGTTCGGACAAAGAAGCCATTTCATATACTCCATATTCTCATTTTTGTCCCGGTAGGGTTTTAAGGCCAGAAGCCTTATCACCGGGGCAATCCACCCATGCAGATTGTCCACGTTCCCAGGAAGGGTTGTTGGTTTATTAGAAAAAAATACACCTTATGTCAAGCCTGATCACTTTCATCGGCATGATCAATGGCCTTACCGCTTCTTTCAATAGATTTCATAATGCCGTGAAGCGTTCGAATATCCTGTTCAGTCAGCGGAAACCTGTTAAACATGGCTTTAATATTCCGCATGACAACTGGCCGCATATCGGGATTGGTAAAGAATCCGCCGCTGGCTATCTTTTCTTCGAGCATCTGATAGAAAAACGCCCTTGTGCCATGTTCGGCCAGCATATGATCACCCTGTTCAGATGCTGATAGATCATCAATAGCAAGCCCATCACATGCGGCAAGTGCCGCCATCCGGCATTCCCACCCCATCAGCAATACCGCCTGTGCCAGATTAAGGGACGAAAAAGCAGGATTAAGCGGAACAGTGACAATAATATTGGCCAGCGCGACTTCATCATTATCAAGCCCTGCTCTTTCCCCGCCAAATAATAACGCCGCTTTGCCGCCAGCCTGATGATGTGCAATCACCGCTGCCGCTGCCTGTCTGGGGTTCATTTCGATTTGCGCCATGCCGCGCTTGCGCGCTGTTGTTGCTATTAGCAAAGTAGTATCTGCTGCCGCTTCCGATGTTGTTGTATGAACGGCCGCTTTATCCAGCAAATCGCTGCCACCGGATGCCATTGCTACTGCCGCTGGATTAGGCCAGCCATCACGCGGGGTTACCAATCGCAAGTCTGAACACCCGCAATTTTTCATAGCTCTGGCGGCGGAACCGATATTTTCGCCCATTTGCGGATGTGAGAGGATAACCGCTGGCATAAGTCCAGCTAAAACAGGATCATCACCATCGGCCGTGTGCTGTGTGCCTGCCAAGGGTCACAAATCCGCTGGTGGCGTTAGCCCGGCATGATATAGCTTCCATGTCATGGCATCTGTAAGGGCAATAACCGACGCATCAATGATATTTGTTGAAACGCCTACCGATGTCCAGTTGCGGCCTTCGTCATCATGGCATTGAATTAATACACGGGTCACAGCATCTGTACCGCCATCGCCTTCTTCGCCTGCCAGAATACGCACCTTGTAATCAACCAGCGACACACCGGCAAGCGAAGGATAGGCGCGCACTAATGCTTTGCGAATGGCGGTATCAACCGCATTTACCGGGCCATTACCAACCGCCGCCTCATGATAGGACTGGCCACTAACCATGACACTAGCGGTGGCTTCGGATTCCACCACCAGTTCACCATTGGCATTGAACCGGCGCTCATCCATGACCCGAAACCGGCCTATGGAAAAATATTCCGGCACGGTGAGTAAGCGCCTTGCCACCATCAATTCCAGACTGGCTTCGGCGCTATCATAGGCATAGCCACGGAATTCCAGCTCTTTTACTTCGGCGATCAATCCATCCAACCGTTGGTCTTTCGGATCAATCATCAGCCCCAGTTCTTTAAACCGTGCAATAAAATTAGCTTTTCCGGATTGATCAGAGACGACATATTGGCGGCTGTTGCCGACGACTTCGGGGTCAATATGTTCATAGGTGCGCGGGTCTTTCTGGGCGGCTGAGGCGTGTAATCCACCTTTATGGGCAAAAGCCGCATCACCCACATAAGGCGCATGGGCATTAGACAGACGGTTGATCCGGCTATCCAGCATCCGTGACAGTTTTTTCAGCTTTACCAGATGGTTTGGTGAAATGCCGGTTTCATATCCTAATTTCAGCATCAGATTAGGGATTAGTGTAATCATATTGGCATTACCACAACGCTCACCAATGCCGTTTATTGTTCCCTGCACCTGTCTGGCGCCAGCTTCAACCGCGGCAAGCGTGTTAGCAACAGCAAGCCCGGCATCGTTATGCGTGTGAATACCAATCCGGACATCAGGAAAGTTCCGGGTAACCGTTTTCACCGCATCATAGATATCAGCGGTCAAGGTGCCGCCATTGGTATCACAGAGAACCACCCATTCTGCCCCGCCATCACGCGCCGCCGCCACAACATCAAGCGCATATGTCTGATTTGCTTTATAGCCATCAAAGAAATGCTCACAATCGAACATGGGTTCTCTGCCTTTGTCTTTAGCGGCGGCAAGCGAATCTGTGATCATATGCAGATTTTCTTCTAGCGTGACACCTAATGCTGTCTTCACATGAAAATCCCAAGTCTTGCCAACAAGACAAGTCGCATCTGTTTCGGCGTTAATCACCGCCACTAACCCCGGATCATTGGCTGTACTGCGGCCACCACGCCGGGTCATCCCGAAGGCGACGGATTTCGCGTGTTTCAT
>JAHEII010000035.1 GCA_024639485.1 Alphaproteobacteria bacterium | reverse complement strand
TAATGGCGTGACTTTGCCGTCACCACAAGCGCGGGTGTATATCTCATCAGCGGATTTGATGCCGCGTAATCTGGATCGCAGAGTTGAGGTGTTTATGCCGATTGAAAACCCGACCGTGCACCGGCAAATTCTGGATCAGGTAATGATGGCGAATATCAAGGATACGATGAATAGCTGGTTGCTGCAATCAGATGGGCGATATATCCGGCATCCGGACGCTGTCACTAAGCCATTTTCTGCCCATCATTTCTTCATGACAAATCCCAGCCTATCTGGGCGAGGGTCTGCCCTAGAGGATTCCGCCGTGCAAGATACCGTCCGTCATATGTGGAAAGATCAATAATATGACTGGTGATGTGCCACAATCATCTGATCTATCGCCGCATTTACAAACAGACATGCCGGCATCACTTGCTATGGAAAGCTCCTCAACAATTGGCTTGATTGATATCGGATCAAATTCTATCCGGCTGGTGATATACCGGTCTGATGGTCGCCTGCCGCATCCACAATTCAACGAAAGAGAAGTCTGTCGGCTAGGCGAAGAAGTCGGGCGAAGCGGATATCTGGGCGATAAGCAGATGAAGCAGGCGTTCAGCACGCTGGAACGTTTTGCCGCCATAGTTCAGGCCAGTCAGGTTGATGCACTGGAAGTATTTGCCACAGAAGCATTACGCAGAGCGCATAATAGCATTGATTTTATTACCAGAGCAGAAGCGATATTAAATATCCGTGTGCGGGTGATTTCCGGCAAAGAAGAAGCCGCCATGTCCGCGCTTGGCGTTTGTGCCGGCTTTCTTGATCCGGTGGGACTGGTGGCTGATCTGGGTGGCGGAAGCCTTGAGCTTGTACCGGTAACATCTGGGAAAGTTATCCACTCTGATCAAGCGGTTAGTGTTCCATGCGGTTACCTGATCGATAAAACAGAGGACGAAATCATATCCGCGTTGCAGTCGGTGTCATGGCTTTATACAATGAAAGGCCAGCCGTTTTACGCGGTTGGTGGTGTCTGGCGTGCCATAGCCACGACATATGTCTATCAGCTAAAACCGCGAATTGATATTGTTCATGGACTATCCATGACTGCAGATCAGATGCGCTGGATAATGGATCAAATCGAAGCCGCAGACGGTGATATATATGGTATTCCGGATGCCCGAAAATCAAGCATGGCGCAAGCTATCAGAATAACGCGTATTCTGATTGATCTGCTTAAGCCGGATGGGATTATTTTTTCTGCATTCGGGGTGCGTGAAGGCATCCTTTCTGACCGGATTGATTTAATTGCACGGCAAGGTGATCCTTTGATTGACGGAGTGAAAGAATACGCGGTGATGACAACACGTTTTCCGCATCAGGGAAAGCATATTGCCCATATCATGGCTGATTTAATGGGGTATCTGCCACCATCATATCAGCGTCTAGCACATGCGTGTTGTTATCTGTGTGATCTGGCATGGCTTGAGCATCCTGACCATCGCTCACGTCTGGCAATGGAAAAAATGCTTGGCTTGTCCGTGGTTGGGATCAGTCATGCGGAACGAGTATGGATGGCGGCTGTTTTATACACCCGCTATGAAGGCAGTATGCCTCGGAATAAGGATGTTCTGGCGTTAATTCCCCATGAAGACCGTAAACTGGCTAAGTCAACCGGCTTATTGTTACGTTTATTGATGACATTCAGTGGCGGCATTTCCAATATGCTGGAACAAGTGCATGTCACCCCATCGGATTCTGGTTATGCACTTGGCATTGCTGACCATTTAATCGGTAGTGGTGATTTGATTAACCGGCGGATAGCCAGCGCAAACCGAAACCTGCCTTATAAAATAGGACTCTTATAAAATAAAATATGGGGGCAATAACAGAATTTATCGCGGGATAATGACCGTGCTGGCACCATTAGCCGATAGCGCAATTTCACCCTTCAAGAGCTTTTCTGCCCATTGCCCAAACACATCATATCGCCAGCCTTGCATGGCTTTAATATTATCCGTGTTGCCACGTGCCAGTTGTTCTATATCCGGATTATTGGCAATCAGACGGCTGGCTACGTCAATGTCTTCGGCGCAATGTTTTAACAAAACTTTGAGCAAATCTGCGGTAGCTTGCGGCGGCGGTTTTGGTGGGCGTGGAGTGGGTTGCGGCCATTTTGCTTTATCTTCCTGATCGGCGGCGGTTAATGCGGCCAGAATGTCGGCACCGGATTGTTTGACTACATTCGGGTTTACGCCTCTAACCTGGGCGAGATCATCTAATGAACGCGGGTTTTGCTGAACAATGCTGACCAGCATGTCATCTTTGGCGATGCGTTGTCGGGGTTGGTTGCGGTTTTGCGCCTTTAGCTCACGCCAGCGCCCCAAATGTTTAAGCCGGTTTAATCCTTGCGGTTTATTAATGCGGTGTTTAATCCGTGTCCAGATATGATCCAGATCGACAATATATTGTTCGGCTTGTGAAAGTTGCCGCATTTCTTCGGATAGCCATGTTTCCCGGCCAGCCTCAGCAATTTTTGCCGTGATTAATGTATAGGCCTGTTCCAGATAAATGACATCAACCAGCGCATAATGAAATTGCTTTGCGGAAAGCGGTCGCTGTGACCAATCGGTAAATTGTGACGATTTATCAATTTGAATATTCAGCAGGGATTGAACCAGCTTGTCATAGCCGACCTGATCACCTAATCCGCATACCATTGCCGCAATCTGGGTGTCATAAATAGGCGTTGGTAAGATATTCATCATCTGATAAAAAATCTCAAAATCCTGTTTGCCAGCATGAAATACTTTCACCACATCCGGATTGGACATAAGCGAAAAAACAGGCGCAAGATCAATGCCATCAGCAAGCGGATCAATTGCCACCGCTTCGTCCGAAGAGGCAATCTGTATCAGGCATAATTTGGAATAATAGGTGGTTTCGCGCAGAAATTCGGTATCTACCGCGATATGGGGATATCCGGCAAAGCGGGTACAGATATCGATAAGGGTTTTGTTATCAGAAACAAGTGATGGTTTAATGCTCATATAATGTTTTATAAATCAGCTTTTCGATTAAAGATAGTCAGATCATAATATTGATCTATGTTAATGATATTAACATTTCTATAACGCAAAGTCTAAGGTGTCATCATGGTAAGTTGGCGAGTTCTGATAGGTGGTATTTTGATAGCATCCGCACCGGTTGCCGTATCGGTTGTGGCAGATGATTCAGCTAGTATGGCGTCTTATGAGGCGGTGTATCAGCTGGATTTATGGGAAAACACGCCAAGTTCTGCTGTGGAAAGCGTAAATGGTAAAACATTCTATTCGTTAACCCGTGGTTGCGATGGTTGGTACGCTACCGAAAAATACGCTATTAATTTTCTACTATCAGAAGGCCAGTCAACGGAGTTTGTTTCGGTTTATGATGTATGGGAATCCCATAAAGGCGATAGCTTTTCATTTAATATCAAAGAAGATTCCAGTTTTGATGGGAAAAAATCTTACGAAGGTTTTGCCAATCTGTTCACCGGTTATGGTGAGGCGCAATTTTTTGGTGATACCGATGGTTCCATTGAATTACCGTCGCATACGGTTTTCCCGCAAAAGCATCTGACCACATTGATCAAACAGGCAGAAGCAGGAAGCCGTGTTTATCAAAGCCATCTGTTCATTGGTGGTGAAGCAGATGATTCCCAGTATTTTACCAGCACCCTGATTGGTAATGCCAAAGAAATCAGCATGGATATTGATATGGGACGCCATTCTGATGATACATTATGGCCATTGCGGGTGGCTTATTTTGACCCCGAAGCAAATGATGCCGAACCTGAATATGAAATTGAATTCATGATCCAGCCTAACGGGATTATCCGGTCATATGTGGTGGATTATGGTGATTTCAGTATGCGGGCTATCATGGAAAGCTTTACCTCCATCAATGAGGAATCCTGCTAGTTATTCGCCTTGCCGGTCTTTGGGCTTGGGTGATTTATTTGCGAATTGCCGGCCACTGACAATCGCCGCTTTTCCATGTTTATCCCGCAAATGATCAACCGTATCTTCTAGTGCTTTCATCCGGCTCAAATCCGGATCAGCCAGATTAACCGGGTCGGCATGATCCGCGTGATCCAGTTGTTCCACGCCAATACCGATCAGCCGCCAGTACCGGTCGCTTGCCACCGCGTCTTTTAATAACAATAATCCGGTTTCAAAAATCCGACGGGCTAGCCGTGTCGGATCATTCAAGGTGCGGCTACGGGTAAGCAATTTATGCTTATCGGATTTAAGTTTCAACATCACCGTGCGTCCGGACAGGTTAGCCGCTTTCAATCGTCTGGCTACTTTTTCGCTACATTCTTCCAGAATAGCGGCCAGCGTATCCAGATCAGATATATCTGTTTCAAAGGTGGTTTCTGTTGAAATGGATTTGGCTGGACGATTGGGAATAATAGGCCGTGGATCAATGCCAGCGGCCAGTTGCTGTAAGTTTACGGCGTTATTACCAGCCAGTTTTGCCACCAGTTGGGGGTTCGCGCGCGCCAGATCACCGCAAGTATGTATCCCAGCCGCGTTAAGTTTCTGGCTTAGTACCTTGCCGGTTCCATAAAGAATATTAACGGGAAGCGGTGCCAGCATATCGGCGGCATCATCCATGCCAATAATATGAAAGCCTTTTGGTTTATCCATATCAGAAGCCATCTTGGCCAGCGATTTTGTGCCTGATAAGCCAACTGAAACAGTAATCCCTATCTCATCCTTGATGCGTGTCGCCAATCTGGCCATGCTTGCGGCTGGATAGCGGTGATGCAGGGCATCTGTCCCGCTCAAATCCATAAAGGCCTCATCAATGGATAATGGCTCAACCAATGGCGTTAATGTCAGCATCAATTCCCTGATTGCGTATCCGGCTTCTTTGTAGGCATCCATGCGCGGCGGAATAACAACCGCATCAGGACAGAGCTGAAGCGCTTTGAACATGGGCATGGCTGAACGTACACCGTGGATTCGTGCCACATAACAGGCCGTCGCCACAACGCCGCGCTTGCCGCCACCAACAATGACCGGCTTATCCAGTAATTCCGGATGATCTCTTTTTTCAATGGCGGCATAAAAGGCATCGCAATCAACATGCGCAATGGCCAGTCGGCGCAATTCCGTATGTTTTAATAACTGCCATGACCCACAATCAGGGCATTGAGATAAATGGGCAGGGCTGATCCCGTCAGCAAGACAGTCACGGCAAAGCCATGGTGTCATCAGATCAGGCATCAGGCCACAACCATGCCGCCCCGCGAACGCCGCTAGAATCGCCGTGCTTGGGTTTCAGTAATCGGGTGTCTATGTCTTTGCTGAATACTAACCTGCGCCATTTGGGGTGGACGTTTTGATATAACCGTTCCAGATTTGATAATCCGCCCCCTAAAACGATAGCATCCGGATCAATAGTATTGATGATCATGGCCAGTGTGCGGGCTAATCGGTCTTCTAATACCTGAAAGACACTTTCCGCGACCAGATCAATGCCGGAACGGGCGGCGATGTCTTCTACGGGCATATCAACGCCGGTGCGATCAAAATAATCTTTGCTGACCGCTGTTCCGGAAATAAAAGTTTCGATACAGCCATCATTGCCGCACCAGCAATCATGCCCCAGATATTCATCCGTAATTGGCCAGGGCAGGGGATTGTGCCCAATCTCACCGGCGATACCATTAACGCCGGTAACCGGACGGCCATTAATGACCAGCCCGCTTCCGCATCCGGTGCCAAGGATAATGCCAAACACAATATCACATCCGGCGGCCGCACCATCCACGGCTTCGGATAAGGCAAAACAGTTTGCATCATTTTCTATGCGGATATCGGTGGCTAGAATATCTGTTAGATCAGCTCGTAAATCACGGTTATTCAGATAGGTAAGGCTTGCCCCCTGAATAGTTTGATCAGAACGGCGCATGGAACCCGGAATACCAACACCAATAGCGCCTTGATAGCCTGTATCTTGACGGGCATCAGCAACAAGTTCGGCCATGCTGGATAAGGTTTCATCATAGCTGGTTTTGCTGGTTTTCTGACGCTTACGCCAGATAATATCACCGTTACTGTCAATAATAGCGGCTTCAATCTTGGTGCCACCTAGGTCTATGCCAAGGCGCATCAGAAGACTCCTTTAGAAAATACAGACAGCAATTAGCTTACTTGATTTTCGCTTCGCGGAACAAGATATGTTTTCTGAGCTTTGGGTCGTACTTCATCAGCTCAAGCTTTTCTGGCTTGGTGCGTGGGTTTTTCTTGGTGACATAGTAATAGCCGGTGTCACCGGTGCTGACGAGTTTGATTTGCAAAGTTGCTGGTTTGGCCATGACCGTCTCCTATTTAGAAGCGGCATTTATACCTGTTTAACGGCTTGTGTCAAGGCTTCTGTCGCTGTTTACTTAGCTTTTTCGCGCCACGGTTCTTTTTATGTGGCGGTTTTTTCATGCGTCTTCGGGATAGCTGGCCTTTTGGTTTGGCGGTAGTGCTATTTTCACCATCTATCCCGCCATTAGCCCAGCTTAATAGAACAGAGCCTTTTATCGGCGTGACAGACATAATCATGACATCGATCTGATCACCGGTTTTGACTTCTATGCCATTGCGATCCCCACGCATGATCCCGCGTGTGGTATCAACATGGTAATAATCCGGGGGCATTTGCGCTAATGGCAATAATCCCTCGGTGCTATGGTCAATCAGCTCAATAAAGGCGCCAAATCCGGTAATACTGATGACTTTTCCTGCCATGATATGACCTGTTTCATCCGCGACAAGGCTGGCGGCATAGCGATCTATACTGCGGCGTTCGGCATTGGCGGCACGACGTTCAGTATCTGATATTTGCTGGCAAATTTCTGCGGCGGTTTCTGCATCTATCTTGCTTTCGCCCATCAGGCTTCTGTGAACCATCAAATCAGAATACCGCCGAATGGGTGAGGTGAAATGCGCATAACGTATTAACCCAAGCCCGTAATGCCCCGGATTAGTAATGCGGTAATTAGCCTGTGACTGGCATCTGAGAACTGTTTCGTTCAAGAGCTGATTATCGCCATCACCACATGTTGTTTTGGCACGGTGCAACAGTTGATTGAAATCAGCTGGCCGGATAACCTGCCCCTTGGCAAAGCTCAATCCCATGGAACGGCATAAATCATGAAGACTATCAAGGCGTGCTGGATCAGGCGGTTCATGCGCGCGATAGACACAAAGTTTATCCGATGATTCCAGCGTTTCTGCCGCCGCAACATTAGCTAGGATCATCATTTCTTCAATGATTTTCTGGCTGGTATTCTGATATCGTTTGGTTATGCCTGTGGCTTTGCCCGCTGCATCAAAAACAATGCGTTTTTCTGCCAGATCAAGTTCAAGTGCGCCTCTTTCTTTGCGCGCATTGCTCAAGCATTGATACGCCGCATGCAGATTGCTGATCAATGACAGATCAATGTTTTGTACTGATTGAGGCGTGTCTGCGTCTCCATGTGTTATAACCTGTTCCACATCATCATAGGTTAAGCGCGCATGCGAGCGCATTAAGGCACGATAAATGCGGTGGCTAGTTTTATGCCCCTGATTATCAATTGTCATATCGGCCACAACACATGCTCTGTCCTCATCAGGGCGCAGAGAGCAAAGCCCGTTTGACAAATCTTCGGGCAACATCGGAACAACCATTTCTGGCAGATATACCGAATTCCCGCGCAATTGAGCTTCGCGGTCAAGGGCAGAACCTTCGGGGACATAATGCGCCACATCGGCAATTGCTACCACCACACGCCAGCCATCAGGATGCGGTTCGGCAAATACCGCATCATCAAAATCACGCGCATCTGCGCCGTCTATGGTGATCAGTTTCATGTCCCTGATATCGGTGCGGCCGTTAGTATCAGGGATTTTTGCTAATTTTGCTTCGGCCAGAACGTCTTCGGGAAAATGATTGGGTAAATCATGTTCGGCAATGGCCAGTGCTGAAAAATTGGGGTTGTCGCTGTCACCAATACGGCGAACAACCTGTGCCGTGCGATTAAGATAGCCGCGTCCTTGCTTTAACTCGGCCTCAACAAAATCACCAGCGGCAATATCCATTTCTGCCGGTATTAGTAAATCAATATTATGACGGGCATTGCGATCAGCATTTTCCAGCATATAGCCTTTACTGGTGCGAATAACCGCGCCGTAAATATGGCGTTTTGTTCGTGGTAATACGCGAATAACGCGAGCGTCATACCGGCTGGTTCCTCTGGGTGATAGGCGCGCCAGTACTTCATCGCCTGTGGTCAGCGCAAGCGGTTTGCGGCGATCTATCTTGATGCGGATCATGGCATCTGTTTTCAATGTATCATCAGCAGGTTTGGCCAGATAATCGCCATCATGGGTGACACGAGTGATTTTTAATGGGAGTACCGTAGGTAGCTCTTGCCCGGATTGATCCTGTTCGGGTATGTTTTTACCCAACTGGCTTTTACCGGAAACAGCTTTACCCATTTGGCTGTTATCCAGTTTTCCTTTACCGGCCAATGATTTTAGCTGTTTTCGTAAAATGGCACGTTGATGCGGTTTTAACGCAAAGGCACGGGCAATTTCTTTGACCGTAGGCGTATGATCCTGATCATTAACAAAGCTGATCAGCTCTGCGTCACTAGGTAGTGGCCGGTCCTCAATACCCTGATCACTCATCAGCCTATTTCCGCTTCTTGGCGGCGGTGCTGGCTTTAGGGGATGTTTTGGCTTTTGCTGTTTTTGTTGTTTTGCCGCGTGGCGGGGCTTTGCCGGGGCCTTTGGCCTTTTTCTTGGCAATCAGGTCAATCGCCTCATCCAGTGTCAGCGTATCCGGATCGTAGGCTTTGGGAATCGTTGCACGGATTTTATCATGTTCAACATAAGGCCCAAAGCGGCCGGATTTTAGCATAATCGAACCACCGTCAGGGTGATCACCGACATTCCGGCCAGCGGTTTTGCCGGATTTGGCAATCGCATCAATAGCAAAGTTCAATCCGATAGTCAGAACGCTGTCATCATCAGGAATGCTGATATAGGTGCTGCCAAACCGGATAAAAGGCCCATAACGGCCAATGCCGGCTGTGATCATTTCGCCACTTTCGGGATGAAGGCCAATCTCACGCGGAAGATTCAGCAATCCAAGTCCGGTTTCCAGCGTCAGATTGGGAATTTCCATTTTCTTTGGGATAGTTCCGCGTTTCGGTTTTTTGGTATCGGCATCACCTAGCTGAATATACGCCCCATACGGGCCTTTGCGAACAAGTACCGGCAACCCTGTTTCCGGGTCATCACCTAAATGACGATCACCATCTGCTAACGCTTCCTGTTGTTCATCGGATTCCTGTCCCACGGGACGGGTATAGCGGCATTCGGGATAGTTGGAACACCCGATAAATGCACCAAAACGCCCGACTTTTAATCCAAGACGGCCATTCTCACAATTGCTACACACACGGATAGGCGCGCCGTCTTCGTCTTTTGGGAAAAAGACCTGTTCGAGCATGGGGTCAATGCGTTCAAGAATATCCTGACGGGCTAATTCCTGGGTTTGATCTACGGTTTCTTTAAAATCTGCCCAGAATTGCCGTAAAAGCGTTTTCCATTCCAGCTTGCCGTCTGAAATACGATCCAGATCATCTTCGAGGCGGGCGGTAAAGCCATATTCCACATAGCGCGAGAAAAATCCTTCCAGAAATGCCGATACAATGCGGCCGCGTTCTTCGGGAATAAAGCGCCGCTGATCTTTTTCGATATAATTTCTGGTCAATAGCTTTTGCAGAATACTGGCATAGGTTGACGGCCGGCCAATGCCCAGTTCTTCCATCTGCTTGATCAGGCTTGCATCAGTATAACGCGGTGGCGGTTGCGTGAAATGCTGTTCGGGCTTGATGCCTTCGGCGTTCATAGGCTCCCCGCTTGCTACCGGCGGCAGGATAGTGTTCGCGTCATCATCGGCGCCAGCACTGCTCCCGTTACCATTCCCATCACCATCACTGGCGCTGTTTTGCTGTTCATCACGGTCTTCGCGATAAACAGATAAAAAGCCATCAAACACAATGATAGACCCATTTGCCCGCATGGTTGCCTTGCCGCCACGATCAGCGATATCAACAGCGGTTTTATCCAGCTCAGCTGATGCCATCTGGCTAGCTAATGTCCGTTTCCAGATCAGATCATATAGCTTGATCTGATCCGTATCCAGATACTGGCGCATGGCTGATGGATGTCTGCTGATAGACGTTGGCCTAACCGCTTCATGAGCTTCCTGTGCATTGGCTGCTTTTGATTTATAAACACGCGGCGTGCTAGGCAGATAACGATCACCTTTGGTGTTGCTAATCTCACCACGGATAGATTGAATGGCTTCATTAGATAATTGCACGCCATCTGTTCGCATATAGGTGATTAATCCGGTGGTCTCGCTACCGATATTAATACCTTCATACAGTTTTTGAGCTACCTGCATGGTGCGGCTAGCCGAAAACCCGAATTTACGGCTGGCTTCCTGTTGCAAGGTTGATGTGGTGAAAGGCGGGCTTGGGTTTCTTTTGGTGCGTTTGGTTTCGACGTTCAGAACAGCAAAATCAGACGCTTTGATGGCGGCTACGGCATCATCTGCCATGGCTTTACTGTTAATTGTCATTTTGCCGAGTTTTTTGCCGTTCAGATGGGTAAGCCGTGCGGTTAAACTATCGCCATTGTCTTTCAGCATTCTGGCTTCGATAGACCAGTATTCTTCGCTATTAAACTGTTCAATTTCGCTTTCGCGCTCACAGATCAGCTTCAGCGCAACCGATTGCACCCGTCCGGCCGATTTAGCCCCCGGTAATTTGTGCCATAACACCGGCGATAAAGTGAAACCCACCAGATAATCCAGCGCCCGCCGTGCCAGATAGGCATCAACCAGTTCGCTGTTGATCTGGCGTGGATGTGCCATCGCGTCCAGTACGGCGGATTTGGTAATCTCATTAAAAACCACACGTTCAACCGGTTTATCACCAATCATATCTTTCATGACATGCTGAATATGCCAGCTAATAGCCTCACCCTCACGGTCGGGGTCAGTCGCCAGTATCAGCGTATCTGCCTTTTTCAAAGCTGACCGAATAGCATGAATGGGGTCTTTGCTCCGCGCGGGAATATCCCATTGCATAGCAAAATCTTCTTCGGGGATAACCGACCCCTGTTTATCGGGCAGATCACGGATATGACCAACAGATGCTAGCACATGGTAATCATGACCAAGATATTTATTGATAGTTTTTGCCTTGGCGGGTGATTCAACAACAACAAGTTTCATGATTTACTTTTCTAGCTCAATTACAGAATATTAATATTACATCGATTTTAAATAAGTCGAGGCATTTAATCATTTTCAGTGTCCGCTTCCGGCGACCAGACTAGCGAAATCCGGTTCCCATAATGGCGAACAACGTCACCAGATAGTTCCATTTCAAACAGAGCCGTACTGATAACAGGTATTGAGAAATGACACTGCTTGACCAATTCGTCAACCGGTGATGCGTCAAAACTTAACAATTCCTTCAATATCCGTTTTGCTTCATTCAGCTCATTAACAGTGATCTGGGTGTCTTTTATCTGGTCATTATCAGCGTCTTTTTTGATATCATGTTCTGTATGGGTGAATAGCGGCATATTAGGCTCGCGGCTATTCAGAAAACGGTTTTTGATAACGTCAATAACATCACCGGCATGTTCAACCAGAATAGCACCTTCACGAAGCAATTTGTTACAGCCTTTGGACCGGGGATCAAGCGGTGAGCCGGGAATAGCCATCACATCACGTCCTCTATCACCGGCCTCACGCGCGGTAATCAGCGACCCGGATTTGAGATTGGCTTCTATAACCAGCAACCCTGCGCCTAATGATGCAATAATCCGGTTTCTGATAGGAAAATGCTGGGCGAAAGGTTGCATGCCAAACGGCATTTCGGAAAGGATCAGCCCTTCGTGTTTCAAACGCTCATATAATTTTGCATTTTCTTTCGGATAAATCTGATCTATGCCGCCCGCCATAACCGCAATGGAACCGGTATCCAGTGATCCTTCATGGGTAGCGGCATCAATCCCACGTGCCATGCCAGATACAATATTAAATCCGGCGGCGCCAATTTCATGCGCTAGATTACGGGTCAGATTAAGAGCGTTTAGCGATGCGTTGCGCGATCCAACAATGGAAAGCATGTTTTTCTGCATGATATGCGGATGCCCAAGACAAGTCAGACATCCCGGCGCATCATCAAAAAATTTCAAAATATCAGGATAGCCAGCCTCACCACGAACAATGATCTGGCCGCCATATTTATTCACCTTGGCAATCTCATCCTCGGCTTGCGCTTGGGAATGAAGACGTAATGATATCTTTGACCGTTTCCCTAATTCTGGCAAATGTTCAATGACTGATGTTCCGCTTTTGAAGCGCCGTAACAATGTTGTCAATGTCACTGGCCCGATATTCTGGGTACGGATCAAGCGGAGAATGGCAATTTTTTCTGCTGGTTTCATATCAGGCCTAACCCCTTATTAAGTGGCAAGCTGATCATAAAGCAGAAGAATTAATAAACCGTTAATAACAAATAAAAAATTATGACCGCCCGATTTTGGGTTCTTTGCCGGCCAGCACTCTTGAGATGTTTGAGCGGTGCCGCCATGTGGCTAGGCATGCCATTATTCCGGCGCCATAGATTAATGCAAATGGCATTTCGTCGCCGCGCCAATACGCGGTTAATCCGATCAGCACAGGAGCGCTCAGATAGCTGACCAGTGCCGATACCGAGGACAGCCGGAAAATCACAGCCACCACCAGCCATAACAAACAGATCAGGATACCGGCAAGCCAGTCAAGCCCCAGAAAAACCCCGATACCGGTCGCAACGCCTTTACCACCCCGAAACCGTAACCATACCGGATAGCAATGCCCGAAAATACTGGCAACCGCGGCGGCGGCCAGCATGATATCATCACCGCCCATTAACCGGATTATAACAACAATCATCAGCCCCTTGCCGCTATCCAGCAAAAGCGTCAGCAACGCCGCCGGTTTATGGCCTGTTCGTAACACATTGGTCGCGCCGATATTGCCGCTACCGATGGTGCGGATATCCCCCAGCCCGAATAGCCGCGCCATAACCAACCCGAACGGAATAGCACCGATCAGATAAGCGGCGGTGATAACGCCAATTAACGGTATCATATCGATCTGTTCTGTCATGATTGCGGGTCAAACACTCTGGCGCCATCAACCCAAGTGCCGAGGACTCTGCCTTGAACTGGTGCGCCTTCAAATGGAGTTGAACCAGATAGGGAAGCAAATGTCTGGCCTCTGATCTGCCAGCTTCTGTCGATATCAATCAAAACCAGATCAGCAGGCGCGCCAATGGTGATCTGGCCGCCGCTCAAACCAAGGATTTGTGCCGGATGATAGCTGGTCAGCGCTAGCACCTGCATCAATGATAAATGGCCGCCATGATACAGCGTCAACATTAGCGCTAATAACGTTTCGATACCGGAATACCCCGGCTCAGCCAGTCCGAAGGGAAGCGATTTGACATCCCGGTCTTGCGGCAAATGATCACTGG
>JAHEII010000031.1 GCA_024639485.1 Alphaproteobacteria bacterium | reverse complement strand
CCCCATTCTGGCCAAGCTCAAAGATGCCGGCATCCGTATATCGCTATTTATCGAAGCTGATGATGATCAGATCAAAGCATCTGCTGATCTGGGTGCTGATATCATTGAATTACATACTGGCCGTTATTGTGATCTGCCTATCGGCATGGACAGAGATATGGAATTCAACCGTATTAAAGCCGCTGCCCGGTTGAGCCAGTCACTAGGGCTGGAATGTCATGCAGGTCACGGTTTGCGATTTGATAATGTCGCCCCGATAGCCGCCTTACCCGAAGTCGTGGAGCTTAATATCGGGCATTTTCTTATGGGTGAGGCGATCATGATGGGATTAAAGCCAGCCATTATCGAAATGCGGAGATTAATGGATGAAGCGCGTCTGCAATGATTATTGGAACAGGGACAGATATCACACAAACCAAACGGATTGAAGCCAGTTGTCATCGTCTGGGTGCGCGATTTCTCAACCGTATCTATACATTAGCAGAACAGGAAGCCGCCGCCGAACGTGGCCGCCGCCGGATGGATTTTCTAGCGACCAGATTTGCCGCAAAAGAAGCTGTCTGGAAAGCAATTAATGCTGACCGGCAAGCGATTATTGCGCTGAATGATATTGAAATTCTGCCAGATCAGGCCGGTGCGCCGACGGTTACATTGCATGGCTCTGCTCTGGCGGCGGCGAATGCAAAGACAGATAAAAACTGGCAAATTGATATCTCAATTTCAGATGCGGCAGGCTTGGCGCTTGCATTTGTAGTGTTTTCTGCGCCATAACTCCATTTGTTATGGTGCAAATGATGCTATATGTGATGGAACAACGCTAATTAAATAGCGAGAACGGGAAAGAGGCAGTGATGGAAAAGAAACCGTCGTCATGGTTGGATTTTACCAAGACTATATTCTGGGCGATTGTCATCGCGGTGCTGTTCCGATCGTTTCTGTTTGAACCGTTTAGCATTCCATCGGGATCAATGATCCCTACCTTGCGGGTTGGCGATTATCTGTTTGTTTCCAAATATTCCTATGGCTATTCGCGCTATTCTTTCCCGTTTGGCGTGATCCCTATCAAGGACAGGGTATGGCGCGGTGAACCGGAATATGGTGATGTTGTGGTATTCAGACGCCCGGGTAACGAAGGCGTTGATTATATCAAACGTCTGGTTGGTAAGCCCGGTGACCGTGTTCAGGTGATAGATAGCATTCTTTATATCAATGGCCAGCAAATGCCACGTGTAGAATATAGCCTTGATCCGTCTGATCCGGCGGCGGCTGACCCGGCGGTAGAGGCTTATATGGAAACATTGCCTAATGGTCGCGAATATGTGATTTTTGAACGCATGGATAAACCCTATCCTTTATCAAATAATACCAAAGAATTTCTGGTGGATGAGGGGCATTATTTCTTCATGGGTGACAACAGGGACAGATCAAACGATAGCCGGATGTCAGTTGGCAATGTGCCGGAAAAAAATCTGATCGGGCGCGCAGAGTTTCTGTTTTTCTCGCATAATGGTAATGCCCGTATCTGGGAATTATGGAAATGGCCATCTGCTATCCGTTTCAGCCGTATCGGGATGGGTATCAACTAGATGGGCAGAACCAAGCCGGAATTACCACAGCATATCCTTATCGCGCAGAAAGCACTGGAAGATCAGATCGGCTATCATTTTAATGATAACACCTTGCTGATTGAGGCAATGACCCATCCCAGTATAACAGGTGCGGTGGGGGCTAAATCCGCTAAATCTGCTAAATCTGGTGACGGCATTGGTGATGGCATTAATAATCAACGGCTGGAATTCCTTGGCGATAGAGTCATTAATCTGATCATTGCCGATACGATTTTCACCCAGGTGGCTGATGAGCGTGAAGGCGTGCTTACCCGGCTTTATCATGATTGTGTTGATAATGTCATGATGACCGAACAAGCGCGGGCATTATCGCTTGGTGATGCGTTACTGGTTCAAGAAAATACCGGCCTTGCCACCAATGATAAGGTGCTGGCAGATGCGCTGGAAGCATTGATTGGTGCTATCTGGCGTGATGGCGGTTATGATGAAGCAAGACGTGTTGTGCTATCGATATGGCAGGATAAACTGGCCAATAGCCATGAGGTTGAAAAAGATGCTAAATCGCTGTTGCAGGAATTTGGATTAAAACATTTTACCCATTTACCCGAATACGCTGTCACAGACCGCAAAGGCCCTGATCATCAGCCGGAGTTTACGGTTACGGTGACGCTGGATCAGTATTCAGCAGAAGCAAAGGGCGGATCACGCCGTCAGGCCGAACAACATGCCGCACAAGCATGGCTAGACCAATATGCCCAAAAACAACAGGTTAAACAAAAGTCAGATATATCAAAGAAAGCAAAAGCCAGATGACCAAAGCAGGTTTCGTTTCACTTATCGGTGCCCCGAATGCGGGAAAATCGACCTTAATGAACACAATGATCGGGCAGAAAGTATCTATTGTTACGCCCAAGGTGCAAACCACCCGAAGCTGTATTCGCGGCATTGCCATGAAAGACGAAAGCCAAGTCATTTTTGTTGATACTCCCGGCATTTTCCAACCCAAACGGCGGCTGGATCGGGCTATGGTTAGCGCCGCGTGGCAAGGCGCCGGTGACAGTGATGTTATCATGCTGGTGCATGATGTGGCGCGCGCACAGATTGATGCGGATACCATGCGTATTCTGGAAAGCATTAAGCAAAAGCAGGTCAAGGCCGGATTGATCCTCAACAAGATTGATCTGACCACGCCCGAACATGTGATGAAACGCACGAGCGCATTATCCGAATTATATGACTTTTCAAAAATATTCATGGTATCGGCAGAAAAAGCAAAAGGCACAGATGATATTCTGGCATGGCTGGCAGAACAGATGCCGGATAGTCCTTATCTATATGATCCGGATGATTTATCGGATTTGCCGCAACGGTTGCTGGCCGCAGAAATTGTTCGCGAAAAGCTGTTTTTGAATCTGCACGAAGAATTGCCCTATCAGCTGACCGTTGAAACCGAACAATGGGTAGAACGCGAAGACGGAAGCGCCGAAGTCCGCTGTTCGATTTATGTCGCAAGAGAAGGCCATCGCGGAATCATATTAGGTCAGGGCGGTAAAACTATTGGCCGCATCGGTAAAGCCGCGCGTCAGGAACTGGAAACCATGCTGGATCGACGGGTGCATCTGTTCACCCATGTCAAATACCGCAAAAACTGGCTAGATGATCCTGCCCGATATAGGGATTGGGGTTTAGACTTCAACGCCTGATCATGCCAGAATGGACAGATAACGGTATTATCATTGATTGTCGACCGCATGGCGAAGATGCGGCGATTGTGCAGGTGTTAACGAAAGATCATGGCCGTTATGCGGGGCTGGTTCGTGGTGGCCAATCCCGTGCCATGCGGCCAGTTGCCCAACCGGGGAATCAGGTGGCTATCCGCTTTCGGGCGCGACTGGATGAACATCTGGGCGCGATGGCCATAGAATTAATCGATGCTAATGCCGCCAGGATTATGGATGACCGGATGCGGTTGATGGCGTTAACATCAATCTGTGCCTTGGTGCAGGGGGCGGTGGCAGAAAGAGAGCCGGTTTCGACAGTATTCGATGCGACCGAAGCCATGATAGGGTTGTTGTCATCTGATGTGGAAACACCATTATGGCTGGCCGCGTATATCCGCTGGGAAATCGGGTTGCTGGCGGTGGCCGGTTTCGGGCTGGAATTACAACGCTGTGCGGTTAGTGGCGTGACCGAAGGATTACGTTATGTTAGCCCAAGAAGCGGCGCGGCAGTAACATTGGATGCGGCTGGTGAACATACGCCACGCTTGCTGATTTTGCCGGGTTTTCTGGGTGGAGAGTCAAAATCACTTGAAGAAGATGTAATCAATGGTATTCGTATGACCGGACATTTTATTGCACGGCAGATTTTCGGGGTGCATCATCAACCCATGGCAGAAGCAAGACAGCGATTGCAGGATATGGTGGTGATGCAATTTGATCAGGATATACCGGCTGAAACAAGGATAGATGATCTCTCTGCTGGAGAAGGATAAAGAATAGCATGGCTGAAAACGAATTAATCAAAACCGATTTCTCATCTGAGCTAAGCCAGCGTTATCTTGCTTATGCGCTATCAACGATTACATCACGATCATTGCCTGATGTGCGTGATGGGTTAAAACCGGTGCATCGCCGTCTGCTTTATGCCATGCGATTGTTGCGGCTTGATCCGGGGCAGGGGTTCAAAAAATCAGCGCGTGTGGTTGGTGATGTGATGGGTAAATTCCATCCTCATGGTGATGCCGCTATTTATGATGCCATGGTCAGATTAGCGCAAGAGTTTGCCATGCGCTATCCGCTGGTCGATGGGCAGGGCAATTTCGGTAATATTGATGGCGATAATGCCGCCGCCATGCGTTATACCGAGGCGCGAATGACTCTGGTCGCCCAGCTATTGCTTGATGGAATTGACGAAGACGCAGTTGATTTCCGCCAGACTTATGATGGCGAAGGCGAGGAGCCGATTATTCTGCCAGCCGCTTTCCCTAACTTGCTGGCTAACGGGGCGCAGGGGATCGCAGTGGGGATGGCAACATCTATCCCGCCGCATAACGTGATTGAGCTGATTGATGCCGCCCTGCATCTGATCAAATATCCAAACGCTACCCATGCGAAGATGCTGGATTTTATCAAAGGCCCTGATTTCCCGACAGGCGGGATTCTGATCGAAGCACCGGAACAACTGGCCGAAGCCTATGCCACTGGCCGTGGGGCGTTCCGTTTGCGGGCGGCATGGGAATGTGAAACCGAAAAAGGTGGCGGCTGGAAAATCATTATTACGGCAATTCCATATCAGGTGCAGAAAGCCAGATTAATTGAAAAAATGGCTGAATTAATGCAAGCCAAAAAAATGCCTTTCATTGCGGATATTATGGACGAATCGACCGAAGATATCCGTCTGGTAATTGAGCCTAAATCGCGCCGGATTGATCCGGCATTGCTGATGGAAAATCTATTCCGGATGACAGAACTGGAACACCGGATCGGGCTTAATCTGAACGTGCTAGATGCCACTGGAACGCCGGGGGTGATGTCTATCAGGGATGCTTTGCTGGCATGGATTGAACATCAACTGGTGGTATTGCGCCGCCGGTCACAGCACCGGTTGGGCAAGATCGCTATTCGGCTGGAAGTGCTGGAAGGCTATCTGGTAGTATATCTTAATCTGGATGAGGTAATTGCCATTATCCGTGAAGAAGATCACCCCAGACCACGTTTGATGGAACGGTTCGGGCTTAATGAAAATCAGGCAAATGCCATTCTTGATATGCGGCTCAGATCGTTGCGCAAACTGGAAGAAATGGAATTGCGTAAAGAGCGTGATGATCTGCAATCCGAACAATCTGATCTGAATGCCATGATGGCAGATGAAAGCCGCCAGCGGGCGATTATTACTGCTAGCATAAAATCCATGCGGGGGCAGTTTATCAAAACCGATCAGCGGATGACTCGGATAGAACCGCAACCTGTGCTGGATAGTGATCCGGCTGAAATGCTTGTTGAAAAAGAGCCAGTCACCATTGTCTGTTCGGAAAATGGCTGGATCAGAAGCATGAAAGGCCGGATTGAACCGGATGCCGATATTCGCTTTCGTGAGGGGGATGCCCCGAAATTCCATGTTCACGCAGATAGCACCGACCGGTTGATTATCGGGCTTGAAAATGGTCGTTTTTATACGGTTTCCATTGAAAAATTACCCGGTGGGCGTGGCTTTGGTGAACCGCTGGCGCTAATGATTGATATACCAGCGGACACGCCGTTGGTTTCTATCATGGTAGCTAAATCCGGCAAGGTATTACTGGCATCTTCGTCAGGGCATGGGTTCATTGCCGAGGTTGATCAGCTGATTGCCCAGACAAAAACCGGCCGGCAGGTGATGACAGTGATGGATAAGGCGCGGATGGTAACAGCGCAGCCATTAACCGGTGCATGTGTGGGGCTGGTTGGTAGCAATCGTAAATTACTAATCATTCAGGCTGATGAAATTCCGGTTATGTCAAAAGGCAGAGGCGTTATTTTACAACGCTATAAAGATGCTTCGCTTGCTGATGTTACCAGCTTTGCCGCTGAAGACGGATTAAGCTGGTTGCAAACCGGTGGCCGGACGAGAACGGAAAAAGATATCACCCTCTGGGTGGGCAAACGTGGCGGAGCTGGCCGTATGGTGCCGGTCGGGTTCCCGAAACCGCCCCGTTTTACCTGATCCCGTTTTGCCTGATCATGATTGCCATATTACGGGGATGCGATATCCGCTAGTGGCGTCCATGAGCCGTTTGATAAAATCTCAGCTGATTTAAACTTGGCTTTATAATTCATCTTTGGCGAGGCGGCGATATAATAGCCCAGATAGACATATGGCAAGCCCATATGATGTGCAACGGCCGCGCAATCCATGATCATGAAACTTCCCGGTGAGAGATGCTGTTTTGCCGGATCAAAGAAGCTATAAACTAGCGAAAGCCCGTCATTTTGAATATCAACAAGTATCACGCCGTATAATTCCCCATTATCCCTGTATTCAACCAGCACCGTATCAATCGGGCTGGATGTGATCATGGCGGCGTAGCTGTTTTTATCCATATCAGCCATCTGGCCATCACCATGACGGCTGTTCAGATAGCGCTGGAATAGCGCATAATGATCATCAAAACAGCGATTCTGCAGTAAGTCACGGGTGATATGGGCATTTTTGCGGATAACGCGCCGCTGGCTTTTGGTTAGCTCCAGCTTGCCTGCGGCCGGATTGCCTGATGGAATACGCAACGGTTTACAAGCCTGACAATGCGCGCATATCGGCCGGTACACCCAGTTTTCAACACGCCGGAATCCGGCCTTGGCCAGATCATCATGGCTATCAGGTTGTGTGGCAATATCAGCGGCAAGTCGTTGTTCTACCCGACCATGCAAATACGAACATGGTGAGGGACGGGTCACGCGCATGACCAGCGGGTCGGTAAAGGAGATGTCGTTTCTGTTATTCATCTCCACCCCTGATCATGAAGACATATCGGACAGAATGGTAACGGAAAAGCCTTTGTCCCGAATTGCCTGAACAATTTCATGCAGATGATCACCGCCACGGGTTTCAATCACCGCATCAATTTTTGCCAGTTTCGGGGGAACATCCTGAAACATCCGTTGATGGAAAATTTCAATAATATTCGCCTTACAGCTGCTGATGGCGGTGGATATATCCGCCAGCATCCCCGGTTCGTCCGTGATATCAATCCGCAAGCGGGCAATGCGGCCATCGCGTGCCATATTGCGTGTCAGAACTGCCGAAAGCAGGCGCGGATCAATATTTCCGCCACAAATCACAACGCCACATTTGCGGGTTTTAAAGTGATCAGGGTATTGCAACATGGCGGCAACACCGGCGGCACCAGCGCCTTCGGATACCAGACGCTGTTGTTCAACCAATACGCCTACGGCCTGTTCAATCATGACTTCGCTTACCAGCAGGATTTCATCCACCAGATCACGAACAACCGGCATGGTTAACGCGCCGGGTTTTTTAACGGCAATGCCCTCCGCCAGAGTTTCACCACCACCACGAATATCGGCACCGGCGACCATGTCTGTCATGGTTGGCCATAATTCGGCTTCCACCCCGATAATTCGGATATCAGGGTTAATATCGCGGGCGGCAATAGCAATGCCGGAAATCAGCCCACCACCACCGATAGGAACAACCAGCGTATCCAGATCAGGGTTATCAGCCAGCATTTCCAGCCCGACAGACCCCTGACCAGTCATGACCAGTTCATCGTTATAGGGATGAATTAATGTCATACCGCGTTCGGCAATAACCTGAGCGACCACGCCTTCGCATTCGTTCAGATTCCGGCCTTCCAGTATCACCTCAGCCCCCCAGGCGCGAGTGCGGTTGATTTTGGCAAATGGTGTCTGTGATGGCATGACGATAACCGCTGGCATGCCCATCTGTTTAGCGTGATAAGCCACAGCTTGCGCATGATTGCCAGCTGACATGGTGATCACGCCGCGCTTTGCTTCTTCGGCGGTCATTGCGCTCATCCGTGTGAATGCGCCTCTGGCTTTAAAAGATGAGGTGATTTGCTGATTTTCAAGCTTGAGCCAGATATCGGCACCGGTCATGCTTGATAAGGCTGGTGAATACACGCTTGGGGTGCGGATAACCGCGCTTTCCATGGCTTTATGTGCTTGGCGGATTGATTCTGGTGTGACGGTCATGGATATATCTTCTTCATGTTAATATTCAAATTAGATTAGGTTTCATTCAGCCATTCGGCAACCTGATAAGCATAATAACTTAAAATGCCAGTACAGCCAGCGCGTTTGAAGCTGATCAGCATTTCCATTATCAACGCTTTTTGTTTGTCTTGGGCTAGGGTGCTGGCAAGGCTTTGTATCATCTGATATTCACCGCTAACCTGATAGGCAAAGATGGGGATGTTAAACTGATCATGGGCTTGGCGGATAATATCCAGATAGGGCATCCCCGGCTTGATTATGATAAAATCAGTACCTTCTTTGATATCAAGAGCAATTTCACGCATGGCTTCGTCACTATTGGCGGGATTCATCTGATAGCTGGTTTTATCCGCAATATCGGTCAGTGTATTTGCGCTTACCGCCGTCCGGAAAGGCGCATATAACGCTGATGCGTATTTTGCGGCATAGGACATGATCATCACATGAGAAAAGGACGCTTCATCAAGTCCTGCCCGAATAGCACCAACGCGGCCATCCATCATATCAGATGGCGCGACAATATCCGCGCCGCTTTGGGCATAATTGATGGCCTGTTTGATCAGGATATCCAGACTGGCATCATTATCAACAACCCCATCGCGGATCAAACCGTCATGACCATGTGTGGTAAATGGATCAAGCGCAATATCAACAATAACGCCCATGTCAGGCTCTGCCGATTTAATGGCCGCAATCGCCCGACAGACCAGATTGTCATTTGCTAATGCATTTGTTCCGTCAGCGTCTTTTCGTGCCGGATCAATGCGCGGAAAAATCGCAATAGCCGGTATCCCCAGACGATGCGCGGCTTTCGCGCGCTGGCCAAGGATATCCAGACTGATCCGGTCAATGCCGGATAATCCGTCAATAGGTTCAATGATGTTCTGGCCTTCTGTTACGAAAACAGGCCAGATCAGGTCATGACACCGGATGCTGTTTTCGGTCAGAATCGACCGGCTGAACATGTGCATTCTGCCCCGCCGTAATCGCGAAACCGGAAAACCGGGCATAAGATCATTTTGTCTAGTCATAAGGTTATATAAACATAGCTAGGGACAGGTGCAAATTGTATTCTTTATCGCGTTGATCCAGATTGACGCATGAACATAATGGTTTAGCCATTTATTTTGTTTGGTTTTACATGTTTCTTTTTGCTTGGCATCTTCTCAACGGCATGGATTTGGCGTATAGATCAGGTATGATCGGTGAAACAGAATATCTCAATATTGATATCATAGGCCAGACAGGGCGGATCAGTCTAAATCGGCCAAAGGCATTGCACGCCCTGACCACGGCTATGTGCCATCAGATCAGACAGACGCTGGAATCATGGTGGCATGATGATGCCATCAAACAAGTCATCATATGCGCAACCGAAGGACGGGCATTCTGTGCTGGCGGTGATATTCGCGAAGCTTTGCATATGATCACATATCCGGAACCGGATATGCCAGACTATTTCGAAGCCGAATACAGCATGGATATGATTATCGCCGGATACCCCAAGCCGGTGATCAGTCTGGCTAATGGATTGACTATGGGGGGTGGTGCCGGATTGCTTTTCAACGCCTCGCATCCGGTGATTACCGATCAGATTGATTTTACCATGCCGGAAACCGGCATTGGGTTGTTCCCTGATGTGGCGGCATCATTATTTTTGCGGCGTGCCACCGGCTCTATCGGGCTTTATATCGGGCTTACCGGAACACGCATCGGTTATGGTGATATGATTGGTGCCGGATTAATGGATTCTTATATTCATCATGATGATCTGGCTGGTGTTATGGCGGCTATCTGTGCCATGACAGATGCGGATAATCTGGATGATATTCTGGCATCATTTGCCCGATGTGATGCAGAACCGGCATTGTTGATGCCGCATCTGGACTGGATCAATGATATGCTATCGCATGACCGGCTGGAAGATATCCGTGATCAGGCCGCTATGTCGGATCATGTGCTGGCCGCGCCCCTGCATCAGGCCTTAACCCGCCGTTGTCCGCTATCACTGAAAACGACCCATCGACTGTTAGCCGGAAAAAATCCACCTGATGGTTACATTTCTGCCTTATTACTGGATTATTGCTTGGCCATGCGGATATCGGCATATCCGGATTTTGCCGAAGGCGTAAGGGCGGCCGTAATAGATAAGGATCAGCGGCCGGTTTGGTCGCATCAATGCCTGGAAGACGTAAGTGATACCATGATTGATGATCTTTTTGATGCTAAGGATAGACCACGTTTTACCGTTCCGTCTGTTTTGTTGTAACAATCAGGAAATACCGATAAAGATAACCGATCAATAAAAATTGAGATGATAAGGAAAGCATCATGCGTTTAAGCCAATATTTTATTCCGACTCTCCGTGAGACGCCAAAGGAAGCCCAGATCGTATCGCACCGGTTGATGCTTCGGGCAGGTATGATCCAGCAATCCAGTGCCGGAATATATAACTGGCTACCGCTAGGGCTGAAAGTCATGCGGAAAATCGAACAAATCGTCAGAGAAGAACAAAATCGGGCAGGCGCCATAGAAGTTCTGATGCCAACCATCCAGCCAGCAGAATTATGGCAGGAATCCGGTCGATATGATGATTACGGGCTGGAAATGTTACGGATAAAGGATCGCCATGACCGCGATATGCTGTTCGGCCCTACCAACGAAGAACAGATCACCGATATTTTTCGGTCGCATGTCAAAAGCTATCGGGCATTACCATTAAACCTGTATCATATTCAATGGAAGTTCAGAGATGAGGTGCGCCCGCGTTTTGGCATTATGCGTGGCCGTGAGTTTCTGATGAAAGACGCCTATTCTTTTGCCATTGATGCCGAAGCGGCACGCATTGAATATAATAAAATGTTCGTGTCCTATTTGCTGACCTTCAAACGGCTGGGGCTAACCGCTATCCCGATGGAAGCAGATACCGGCCCTATTGGTGGTGATATGAGCCATGAGTTCGTTATCCTTGCCGATACCGGCGAAAGCGAAGTCTATTGCCACAAAGACTGGATGAATTACAGCCTTGACGCGGGTGAGGTGGATTATAACGCTGATCTTCAGCCGATTGTTGACCGGTTCACGGAATTATACGCGGTGACAGATGAAAAATATGACGCGGCGGATTGCCCTGTTCCAGCAGAAAATCTAATGACGACTCGCGGTATTGAGGTCGGGCATATCTTCTATTTTGGATCAAAATATTCAACGCCATTAGGGGCTAGTGTTGCTGATGAAACCGGCAAACAATGTGATGTGCATATGGGATCATATGGTATTGGCGTATCGCGGCTGGTTGGCGGCATTATTGAGGCTAGCCACGATGATAAGGGCATTATCTGGCCGCAATCGGTTGCCCCATTTGACGCGGTGGTTATTAATCTGAAACCCGGCAACGCCGATTGCGATAAGGTATCCGAACAATTATATCAACAGCTGCTGGCGGCCGGACATGATGTATTGCTGGATGATAGCACGGATAGCCCCGGGGCTAAGCTTAATGCCATGGATTTAATCGGTATTCCATATCAGATTGTGATCGGGCCACGCGGCATGAAAGACGGCATTGTTGAGTTCAAAATCCGGAAAACCGGCGATAGTCAAGAGATGTCACCTGATGCGGCCGGACAAGCGGTGCTAGATCATCTGGCCGGACAAGATACAATATGAGCGGAGCTTTCGGTCATCTGGAACGTATGCTGGCCTTGCGGTATATCCGGTCGAGGCGGTCAGAAGGGTTTATTTCTGTCATTGCATGGTTTTCGCTTCTGGGGATCACCCTTGGGGTTGCAACTCTGATCATTGTGATGTCGGTGATGAACGGGTTTCGGGCAGAACTGGTTGGCCGGATTCTGGGCTTGAACGGACATCTGGTTGTATATGCAAACGGCCCAGAAGGGATACAGCAATTTGATACGCTTGCCGGCCGGATCGCGGGTATTCCGGGGATCATGGCAGTCACCCCGCAAATCGAAGGTCAGGTCATGGCCAGTAATAAAGGCTATGCGGCAGGCGCGGTGGTTCGTGGCGTAAGATGGGAAGATTTAGCGGCACGGAAGCCATTATGGGATGCGCTGGATGCGGCCAGTATTGAGGGCATCAAGAAAAAGGAATCCATTCTGATCGGGCATGAATTGGCTCGCAGTCTGGGGGTTAAGGCCGGGGATAGCTTATCGTTGTTATCACCTTATGGTAAGAAAACCGCGTTTGGCACAATTCCCGAACGCCGCCGTTTTGCGGTTGCCGGTGTATTTGATGTTGGTATGCATGAATATGATAAGGCTTTTATCTTTATGCCGCTAGCAGATGCGCAATCATTCTTTGCCATGAATAACAGCGTTACCGCGCTTGAGATATATGCCCGTGATGCGGATATGACCACAATGATCAACACTAATCTGTCACAAACTATCGGATCAGATATGCGGGTTTATGACTGGCGCGAAAGAAACAAAAGCTTTCTGACTGCGCTTAATGTTGAGCGTAATGTGATGTTTATTATCCTGTCGCTGATTATACTGGTGGCGGCATTTAATATTATTTCTTCCATGATTATGCTGGTGCGATCAAAAAATAACGATATCGCCGTGTTGCGTGCAATGGGGGCAACAAAAGGGTGTGTTATGCGCGTCTTCATGATGACCGGATCAAGCATCGGGCTAGTCGGAACGGTCATTGGAACATTGCTAGGGCTTGGGTTTTGCTGGAACATTGATAGCATCAAGAATGTGGTAGAACGCTTAACAGGAACAGAGCTATTTGCCGCTGAGATTTATTTCCTATCCACCCTGCCAGCCAAGGTTGATCCCTATGAAGTGTTGAATGTGATACTGATGGCAATCATGTTGTCATTCTTATCTTCTATTTATCCGGCATGGCGCGCCTCACGGATTGCACCAGCAGAAGCGCTTCGTTATGGGTGAGGGGGTTATGAATAATAGCAATATCAAAACTGGTGATGATCAGACGGTTCTGATGCTTAACGCGGTTTCCAAAGGCTTTCATCAAGGCGACCGCATGATACAGGTGTTGAATGATGTGTCTGTCAGTATCACAAAAGGTGAGCTGGTGGCGCTGGTCGGGCCTAGCGGGTCTGGCAAAACCACCTTGCTGAATATTGCTGGTATTCTGGAAAGCCCGGATAGTGGACAGGTAACGGTTGCTGGCAAGGCGACTCACCGGCTGAACGATAAACAAACATCTGCGTTAAGACGGGATCATCTGGGCTTTGTTTTTCAGTTTCACCGGCTCTTGCCAGAATTTTCAGCACTTGAAAATATCGTTATTCCACAAATCATGAACCGGCTTGCCCGCCATGTTGCCGAAGAACGCGCCGAACAATTGCTGGA
>JAHEII010000192.1 GCA_024639485.1 Alphaproteobacteria bacterium | reverse complement strand
TATGGAAAATGTCAGCATTACCGATTTGAATATCCGTGATATCTGGCGTGACCGCCAACTGGTATTGTCACAACAGCTCAAAGATCACATGATCAGCCACTCTAATCAAGCCGTACTGGAAAAGGATATACAGCTTATCCTCACCAGTAATGCCCAATGGCTGACTAATCATATTTTTTTCCCCAATCAGGATGGGCAAGGCGTTGTTAATCCGTCTCAGGAACATTCTGTTAAACAATATGTCATGTCATTCTGCCCCGCATTATATGACCGGATAGATTTACAGATAGCAGAAGAAAAAGGCGTTGTGGTGCCAGAAACTTCGCTATCAATTATGGAAAACAAGAAATGGGATAATGGCATGATTGCCGACCGCGATAATAGCGCCGATATCCCAGAAAATGATCCGGAAACAGCCACTGTTCCAGCAAAACAGCCTGAAACAGATAATAAAAAAACGGTAAAAGCCGTGATTATTCAAATAGCGTCTTATATGAAGCGTGAACATGCCGAAAGAGGCATGATACATTTTGAAGAAGCATTATCAGACATCATGCCGCCGGTCATTTTGCAAATCGAAGCTCCTGTTTCCAGCAATGGGAGCGAATATTTTCGCATATCAACCATCCCCATGCTACCCGAAGAAGCAGAAACTGCCTGTAACAACATGAAAAAGAAGCAAATTGGTTGTATTCTTCGCCGACTGGAATAGAATAGGTTTATTCATTCCCAAGTCAGAGTCATGGCATGATTACCCTGGAATGGTGGATTATAGCCACCATTATAGCCGCATTAACACAAACATTACGCAGCGCGGTTCAGCGACAAATGAAACCTGTTCTGGGTGATGATGGCGCTAGCTATATCCGTTTTCTATATGCCCTGCCCTTTGCGTGGCTCATGGTATTCAGCTATCAATACATATCTGATATCGCTTTACCGGCAACAACATTATGGTTCTGGATTTGGGTTAATCTTGCCAGTCTGACACAGATTATCTTTACGGTTTTGCTAATTCGTATGTTTTCACAACGCAGTTTTGCGGCTGGAACTGCTTTTTCCAAAACCGAAGTGTTACAGGCCGCCATTCTGGAAACGATCATATTGGGCGTGATGGTATCGCTATTAACCGGCCTGGGGATTATATTTGGTGTTATTGCCGTTATCATACTGGCCTTTGCCAAAACCGCGCTTACCCGTGCTGAGATATTGAAATCCTGCTTTTCCAGAACATCGGCTATTGGTCTGGCAAGCGGCACGTTTTTGGGATTAGCTACGGTTTGTTATAAAGCGGCGGCGGTATCGTTGATTGGTTCTGATCTATTCATGCGTGCCATCTATACAGGCGGTATAGCAACATCAATACAGGTATTGGTGATGGGTGCATGGATGCTCATCTTTACTCGCCAGCAATTCATAGCCTGTTTTGTTCATTGGCGTGGGTCTATTGGTGCAGGATTCTTTGGTGCTGTCGCAACTGTCGGCTGGTTTACCGCATTTATGATGCAAACCGTGGCATCTGTTCGCGCTGTGGGTCAGGTGGAATTGCTTATCACGCTGGCTATATCTACGCTCTGGTTCAAAGAGAAAACCAATCTGATTGAGGCCATTGCTATTCTGCTATTAACCTTATCTATTGTCATGGTGCTATTGGGATCATGAATAATGTCATCACAACCCTTCGCGTTTGCTTGCTGGCTTTTGCCTGGTTTACTGCCATTTTACAGATCATTTTTGGCGCAGATGTAATCGGACTTAGTAACCTTGCCGCGCTCGCATGTGGGGTTTTCTTTATTTTGGTATTACCAACCCTCAAATGGGATAGTTTGCTGATTATCTCAATGCTGGCCGTCCTTGGCTGGCTGTTGCTTGATGGTGAATTAAGCTCTGATTTAGCGTTTTCAGGTGGCCGCTTTATTTTGATTTTTGTTGCTCTAATCGCAACGATGACATTGTCCAAAGCCACCGCCGCCACTATGCCATCTGTCCGCCGGACACAGGACAATCTCGCCCGACTAAGCCCCGAAAACTCATCAGCAGGGTTACAAATTGCAGGGCATGTCTTTGGCGGTATTATCAACACGGGAACATTTGCTATTCTATCCGCGGCTTTACCTAAGGATAGTGACAACCATCGCCGTAAACTAGCCGCAGAAGCCGCCTTACGCGGGATGGTGACATCGGCGGTATGGTCACCATTCTTTGTTGCCTTTGCGGTTGGTGAACGCTTTGTTGGCACGGCTCATGCCTGGCTAGCTATGGCATTCGGATTAGCAACGGCGTTTCTATTTACGCTGATCTGTACTTTTTTCTTTAGCGCAGAGTTCAGTTTTCGCACCATACAGAAATCTCTGGCCTGTTTGCGGCCTATCGCATGGCGGGTAGTAATCGTTCTGACTAGCGTATTGGCCTTTGCGTTAATATTCAATCTAACGGCTTTATCTGCCGTTGTAACCGTTATGCCACTACTGGTAATCGTTCAATTTTTGCGCTATCCGCAAAATATTCGTGCGATAGTAAAATCTACCCGTGATGGGCTGGCGCTAACATCCGATGATCTGATCATTATCAGCATGGCCATGTTAATCGGCTATGTTGCCATTAATACGAACGGGCTGGAACAGCTGGGGCTAGTGGGGCCACACAGCATGTATCCGGGATGGCTAGCGTTAATTGCTACGCCGGTGGTTATGATGCTGGCATCTGTTGTTGGTATCCATCCGGTTATATCCAGCACC
>JAHEII010000189.1 GCA_024639485.1 Alphaproteobacteria bacterium | reverse complement strand
AGCTATCTGATCTGCATTTTCCGATCCACCGCCAATTTGTGTGGCTAGCCCATAAAAAAGCAATCCAATACCAATAATAATCAGTAAAGACATAATCTTAACCGCAGTTTTTACTGGCTTCAACCAAGCCGGTTCGGTATAGGGCATATCATCGCCTGTTGGAATATCTGTATTTTCGGGCTGGCGATTTTGATCACTAGGGTGCATATTTCCTCACATGAATGATACATTAACAAGATTGACACTTACCGTAGCCGAGGACGCGACGCAAGATCGCATTGATCGCTGGCTGTCCGAAACCTGCCAGAAATTAAGCAAATCCGAAGAAAACCTTGAACAATCACCTTATGCCGGATTATCACGCTCACGGATAAAAGCATTAATGCTGGACGGTATGGTGACAGCAAATGATGTTGTTATCAACAATCCGTCTGCCTCCATCCAGCCGGGGGTGACTTATATTCTGACCATACCGGAAGCCATCGCGCCCATCCCACAAGGCGAAGATATTCCGCTTGATATCCTGTATGAAGACGAGCATCTGGTCATTATTAACAAAGCGGCCGGCATGGTGGTGCATCCGGCACCCGGTTCCATGCAGGGCACATTGGTCAACGCGCTTATAGCCCATTGCGGGGACAGTCTGACCGGTATTGGCGGCGAACAACGGCCGGGGATTGTGCATCGGCTGGATAAAGATACCAGCGGTGTTATGGTGGCGGCAAAAACCGCCATTGCCCATCAAAACCTGTCTTCCATGTTTGCGGCACATGATCTGACCCGGCGTTATACCGCGCTAACATGGGGAATTGTCAAATCCCGCGAACAGACCATAGACGCATCTATCGGCAGAAATAACCGCGACAGAAAGAAAATGGCGGTTCATGCCAATGGCCGCCATGCCATAACCCATGTTCGGGTTCAGCGGATATTACCGCCATTAGCATCTGTGGTGGAATGTGAACTTGAAACCGGACGCACCCATCAGATTAGGGTTCATATGGCACATATCGGTCATGGCATTATTGGTGATCCGAATTATGGTCGCGCCATGCGAGCTGGCCAAATGCCGGATAACGCCCTGCGTGAGACATTAGCATTTGTTCGGGCTTTTCCGCGTCAAGCGCTTCATGCCAGCCATTTGGGATTTGATCATCCGGTTACTGGCGCGGCGATGGCGTTTGACACGCCTCTGCCAACAGATATGGCAGATGTCATACAAGGGCTAGAAGAACGCATCACCAATCGCGGCAAGATGAAACCTTAAATGAGCCTTGATGGTACCCGTCATAGTTTTGCCGTCTTTAAATCCGACAATATCAAGCCTATATAATAATAATGGAAAGGACAAAACATGGCTAACGCGCAATTACCATCTGTGATCGGGAATTTAACACCCGAAGGCAACCTATCACGTTATCTGGAACAGATTAAACGCTTTCCCATGCTGTCCGCCGAGGAAGAATACACACTGGCTAAAGACTGGAAAGATAAAGACAATCTGGAAGCCGCCCATAAACTGGTAACTAGTCATTTGCGGCTTGTGGCCAAAATTGCCATGGGTTATCGCGGCTATGGTCTGCCTATGGGAGAATTAATTGCTGAGGGCAATCTGGGCATGATGCATGCGGTCAAACGGTTTGAGCCAGAAAAAGGATTCCGGCTATCCACCTATGCGATGTGGTGGATCAGGGCAAGCATTCAGGAATATATTCTGCGGTCATGGTCACTTGTTAAAATCGGAACAACTGCCGCCCAGAAAAAGCTATTTTTCAATCTGCGCCGGATTAAAGGCGAGATTAAAGCAATTGATGATGGTGATATGGCACCTGAGCAGGTGACTGAAATTGCTGAACGGCTTGATGTTCCGGAAATGGAAGTGATCAATATGAACCGGCGGTTGGGGCCGGGTGATCATTCGCTAAACGCCACTATTGGTGGTGAAAGCGAGGGTGGCGAATGGCTGGACTGGCTAGAAGACGATAGCGCAAATCAGGAAGTAACCTTTGCTGAGGCAGAAGAATATGATAGCCGCCGGCAATTATTGGTCGCGGCCATGGATGAGCTGAACGCCCGTGAGGTGGAAATTATCAAGGCGCGGCGATTATCAGACACCCCGCTAACGCTCGAAGAATTATCGCAACGCTTTGGCGTTAGCCGTGAACGTATTCGCCAGATCGAAGCTCGCGCTTTTGAAAAACTTCAGCTATCCGTACGGAACCGCGCCATTGAAAATAAGCTGATTGAAAGCTGATTATTCTTGTAGTTGTCACATTGTTATATCTTTGGCTGATAGAAATAATGTGGGTCAAGATCAGGGATATTGAATATCAATATCTCACTATGAAACAGAACATCGCTATAAATATCTTTCGGTAGGGCAATAATGGATGAAATCTTGGGATATTCTCCATTGGTGAATTTTTGCCAGCGTTTACTGCTCAAGGATTGATTAAGCCGCATCCCATATGGTGCAAACAGAACAATGGGAATATCCTTACCGAATAGCGCAATAATTTTCTGAAGCCAGACTTCTGGAAGCAGGGGACGACCGCCATAATGTTCGGATATGATAGCCTTAGTGCGTAGATCAATGTTGAAAGGAGGGTTAACAATGACCAGAGATGGATTGATTAACTGCTTTGTATCAAAGGTTATGAAGTTATCCAGGATTGTGTTTTTATATCCATGATCAACAAAATCCAGCCCGACCGTTTGAAAACCGGCATCGTCAAACGGATGCAATAGCGATCCTTTT
>JAHEII010000179.1 GCA_024639485.1 Alphaproteobacteria bacterium | reverse complement strand
GCAAGATAGTGCTTGAATAAATGGCGGAAAAGTGGCATCTAATGGCATCATTCCCCACCCAGAGCGTCATATGTTTTTATATTTATCCGGCTGGCTTAACCGGCTTCTCATCGGCGTATTCTATCAAGACCGCGCCCGCCCCTCGCTGTCATCACGTCAGGTCAGCATAGATGTGTTGTCCGGTTTGACCGTCGCGCTGGCATTAGTGCCAGAAGCGGTGGCCTTTGCCTTTGTTGCCGGTGTTGAACCGCTGGTCGGGCTATATGCCGCATTCATTGTCGGGTTGATTACCGCGGTCATCGGCGGCCGGCCGGGCATGATTTCCGGGGCGACTGGCGCGCTGGCCGTGGTCATGGTGGCACTGGTCGCGCAACACGGAGTTGAGTATTTGTTTGCCACCGTCATATTGATGGGCGTGATGCAATTGCTGGCCGGGGTATTACGTTGGGGTAAGTTCATCCGGTTGATCCCGTATCCGGTGATGCTGGGGTTTGTTAACGGGCTGGCGATTGTGATCGGGCTGGCCCAGCTGGAACAATTCCGAACCCATGATGCCAATGGTGATGCGGTGTGGATGTCTGGCGTGTTGCTGAACATGACGATGATATTGATTGTGGCGACCATGGTTTTGATCTGGTTAACGCCGCGTGTGACCAAGCTGATTCCGGCGCCGTTGGTTGCTATCGGGGTGGTGACCGGCGTTGTTCTGGGCTTTGATATTAATGTGCCGCGCATTGGTGATCTGGCCAGTCTGGCTGGCGGTTTGCCGGTTTTTGCATTTCCTATGGTGCCGCTGACCATGGACACGCTGATCATTATTTTCCCCTATGCTTTGATCCTTGCCGCTATCGGGCTGATCGAAAGCTTGCTGACGCTTAATCTGGTCGGGGATATGACCAATCAACGGGGCGGCGCATCACAAGAATGTATCGCTCAAGGCACGGCTAATGTTGTCACCGGATTTTTTGGCGGCATGGGCGGCTGTGCCATGATCGGGCAGTCCATGATCAATGTAAAATCGGGCGGCCGCACGCGCATTGCCGGTATCACGGCGGCGCTGTTCTTGCTGGGCTTTATCCTGTTTGGATCGGGGCTGATTGAACAAATTCCCATTGCCGCGCTGGTCGGGGTGATGTTCATGGTGGTGATCGGCACATTCGCGTGGAACTCTTTCCGGATCATGTTGAAAGTCCCGAAATCAGACGCGCTGGTGGTGGTGGTGGTGACTATCATGACCGTACTTGAAGATTTGGCGATTGCCGTTGTCGTTGGCGTGATCATGTCGGCGTTGATTTATGCGTGGAACGCGGCAACGCGCATCCATGCTTCAACCCGGCCATCGCATCAGGAAAAAGGCGCGCTGGTTTATGATATTCAGGGGCCGTTATTCTTTGGTTCGGCTGAGAGCTTTCGTGAGCTGTTTCACATTGCCGACGACCCGGATACCGTGATTATCGATTTTGCCAATTCGCGGGTGGTGGATCAATCAGCATTGCAGGCGATTGACGATGTCGCGGCCAAATATGATGCCATGGGCAAGCGCGTGATGTTGCGGCATCTAAGCCGGGATTGCCATACTTTGCTAGCCAAATCAGGCCAGCTGATGATCGACAGCGATGACGACCCGGATTATCAGATAGCCGTAGATTACAGCGTAAAAATGCGGGTGTTCGGGGGTAGTCATTAACCATCGCCGACCCTATATTAAGGATAATGATAAACATTTATTTGAGGATGATAACATGACCAAAACCGCAAGCCAGTATCTGAGCGAAGCCAATGACATGGTTGAACGCCTATCACCCGACACTGCCATTCCGCGTCATGGCGACAGCAATGTTGTGTTTGTTGATGTGCGTGATGGCAAGGATATTGATCAGACCGGCACGATTGCCGGTGCGTTGCGTATTCCGCGCGGATTTATTGAGTTCGCCGCCGATGACAGCACATCATTTCACAATCCAGCGCTGACGAAAGATAAAGAGATTATGGTTGTTTGCGCGGCAGGCGGCATGGCAGCACTAACCGGCCGGACATTGCGCGAAATGGGCTATGAACATGTGTATAATGTCGGCGGTTTCAACGCATGGAAAGAGGCCGGCGGCCCTGTTGAGTGATCTTTATTACAGATAAATTACTATCATTAAAGCGAGTTATCCCGATGGATCACTCGCTTTTTTATTAAAAATTTTAAATGTAATTATGCATATCTATAAAAGCTTCAAAGCTTGATGTAGCTGTTGATAATTTATTTTTCTTAATTAATGCGAGATAACTAGCAAACGCTCTGGCTTGGCAATTAATCTGTTTTTTTGGATTAAACTCAATATCTGTAAAAGCATCATATTGTACATTTTCATTTATCCAATCGGCATGTTCTCTCAAAGACCTTATATATAGCCAATCGTAAAAAGCATTAGGTGGTGATAATGGATAGGCTTTACCACCCAGATTATATTCTTTTAAATTGCCACCATTTAGGCTGTGTATAAACTTTTTTGCGTCTCTCGGCGTATAGTCAAATATTTCTGGAAAAGGCCCACAATTTTTAAAAACTTTTGAACCCTGATAAATACTTTCCAGAAAGTATTTTCTACCATTGAGTTCATACCTAAGATTAAAAGCACTAAGCCGTCGGCCAATTTCTTCATCAGACTTTGTTGAAATCTCTAATACCTTGTGAAACCCCTTATCAAAAGCCACTTGGTGCATGGCGTGGATACTCTTTTTCTTTTGAATTTCGGCAAACCCGCTGGACCATTTAAACTCTACAACCTCTTCATGAAAAAGGTCACGGC
>JAHEII010000014.1 GCA_024639485.1 Alphaproteobacteria bacterium | reverse complement strand
GATATGCCGAACAGCCGCCGCCAGATCAGTCGCCGGTATCAAAACACTTTTAGAAACCTCCGGCCGGGGCAGGGTTTTTAATGTCAGCTCATCCATAATCGCCAATGTGCCAAATGATCCACAGATCAGCTTGGACAGATCATAGCCGGTTACATTCTTAACGACTTTACCACCAGACCGGAATCGCTCACCGCGTCCGGATGCGGCTTCAAACCCCAACAGAAAATCCCGTGCCGCGCCAGCGGTTAGCCGCCTCGATCCAGAACTGTTTGTGGCTAGCACGCCGCCAATGCTGCCCTTATTGCTTAAATCCGTTTTTGCAAATAATACACTTGGGTCAGGCGGCTCAAACCCCAGCATCTGGTTTTTATTCGCCAGCGTTTTATTGATTTCTGTCATGGGCGTGCCTGCCCGCACCGTCAGGATCAGCTCATCGGGTTGATAGTCGATAATCCCAGCCCAGCGATCAACCGATACTGGCCGCGCATCAGCAATGGCATAACCCCAATCCGATTTGCTGGCACAACCCGACACCGATAATGGCGTTCCATCTGCCATCGCTTCAGCGATAACCGATAACATTTCGTTTAAATTATCAGGATGATCAGCAGTCATTTTGGGCTCAACGCGCATCTATATATATGGTCAGGTTAAAAGCGGGGCAAATCCGGATGCGGCATCTTGCCGTGATGAACATGCAAGCGGCCTAGCTCTGCGCATCGGTGCAATTCTGGAAACACTTTTCCCGGATTAAGCAAATGGTTTGCATCAAACGCGCATTTCAGACGTTGCTGTTGTTTGAGATCATCTTCGCTGAATTGTATTGGCATCAGATCACGTTTTTCAACACCAACCCCATGTTCACCGGTTAACACGCCACCCATTTCAACACAGGCACGCAAGATATCAGCTCCGAAATCTTCGGCACGTTGTAACTCATCCGGCTGATTGGCATCAAACAGAATCAGGGGATGCAGATTACCATCACCGGCATGAAAGACATTCGCCACCCGAAGCCCGTAAGTCTGGCTCAGGCTTGCCATCCGAACCATCATATCCGGCAGGGCGCGTCGCGGAATAGTGCCATCCATGCAAAGATAATCCGGTGAGATGCGCCCCACCGCAGGAAATGCGGATTTCCGGCCAGCCCAGAATAACATGCGCTCATCTTCGGATGTGCTGATTTTTATTGAACTTGCCCCTGCTGTATTGACCAGCGCGGCCACGCGTTCAATCAGGGCATCAACCTCGACTTCCGGGCCATCCAGCTCAATAATCAATAATGCCGCCGCCGCCCGTGGATAACCTGCATGAACAAAATCTTCGGCCGCGTTGATCGCCAGACTATCCATCATTTCCATACCGGCCGGAATAATTCCTGCGGCGATAATATCACCAACCGCTGATGCCGCCGCCGCTGTATCATCAAACCCGACCAGTAATGCCCGCCGCGTTGCAGGGGATTGTAAAATGCGCAACGTAACCTCCGTCACTACGCCCAGCAATCCTTCTGATCCGGTCATCACGCCCAGCAGATCATAATCGCCAGCGTCCAGATGTTTACCGCCCAGCCGTAGCACCTCACCCTCAATCGTGACCATTTCGACCCCTAACAGATTGTTGGTAGTCAGCCCGTATTTAAGGCAATGTACCCCGCCAGAGTTTTCGGCCACATTGCCCCCCACAGAACAGGCAATCTGGCTAGATGGGTCAGGGGCATAATAGAATCCTTCGGATTCCACCGCATGGGTGATGGCCAAATTGGTAACGCCGGGTTGTGCCACCACACAGCGGTTATCATAATCAATGTCAAGTATCCGGTTGAATTTGCCCATAGCCATCAGCACCGCATCCGCCAGCGGCAATGCCCCTCCAGATAGCGATGTGCCAGAACCACGCGGCACAATTTTGATCCCCTCACCATGGCAATAGCGCATAATGGCCGCCACCTGTTCCACGGTTTCCGGCAATACCACCACTAGCGGCAATTGCCGATACGCCGATAATCCATCCGCGTCATAGGCGCGGCGGCCTTCTTCGCTATCGACTACCGATGTGGCTGGTAACATGGTTTTCAATTTTGCCACAATGTCATGCTTGCGGGCGATGATCGCGGCATCAGGTTCAGGCATCTGCATGGCTAGCGCTTTCTCATTTTATATATAATCAATCTACATACTGATTATCTATTACCATAATACAAAATATAGTACATGTGGCATAAATGTGTAGTTTACCAGCATATGAAAATGCGATTTTCTGTTGCTTTGGACAGCATAAGCCTTATTACTAATAATATCTTTCGTGACATCTGTAATAGGAGAATATCGGTGAAATCTTTATTTGCTAAAATGGCTATGGCGACAGCTCTTGGTCTGGGTATGATGAGTGTTCAATTGCCAGCGCATGCCGATACCAAAGTCGGATTAATCCTGCCATATACTGGCACTTATGCGGCACTCGGCAATGCCATAACAGACGGGTTCAATATGGCAATAGAAGAAGCCGGACGCACAGATGAATTTTCCATTGTCACCGAAGACACAGAAGCCAAGCCGCCAGTCGGACTGGCCAAAGCCCGTAAGCTGGTTCTGCAAGATAAAGTCGATGTAATGGTTGGCGTGGTATCATCAGGGGTGCTTGGGGCTATGCGTGATTTTGTGCATCAATCACAAACTCCGCTGATTGTTGCCAATGCCGGCAATAATCTGGCTACTGGCGAAAACTGTTCGCCTTATATTGTGCGAGTATCGTTTTCCAACGGCCAGATCAATCGCCCCATGGGAACATGGATGGCTGAAAACGGCATTAAAACCGTTTATACACTGGCACCAGATTATTCTGCCGGTCATCAAATGATTGAATCCTTTTCTGCTGCCTTTACTGCCGCTGGGGGTGAAATAGCCGGATCAGAGTTTACCCCGTTCGGCCAGACAAAAGATTTCGGCCCCTATCTGACCAATGCACAATCATCCGGCGCGGATGCTATTTTTGTATTTTATGCTGGTGGCGGTGCTATTAACTTTGTCAAACAATATGGCTCATTCGATATCAAAACACCGCTTTTCGGGTCTGGCTTTCTGACATCACCGCTTTATGTTGCGGCCGAAGGTGAAGCAGCCATTGGCGTTCGCGCATCGCTTCATTATATTCCCACACTGGATACGCCGGAAAATAAGGCATTCGTTGATGCATTCATGGCAAAGCATGGCACGATGCCATCCGAATATTCTGTTCAGGGATATGATGCCGGGCTGGCCTTAATGGCCGCTGTTGATGCTGGCGGAACCGATAAGGAAAACATTGCCGCCGCATTACCAAATGTTAGCTATGTGGGGCCACGCGGCGCGCTGGAAATTGATCCTGCGACAAATAACATTGTTCAGAATATTTACGTTTACGATACAGTGATGGGCGATGATGGTCTGACACAAAAACTGATCGATACTATCCCGTCTGTTCGTGATGATGTTGCTGGCTGTCAGATGTAATTATGTGCATCCGCGCAAAATAGGCAACGGGTAAATATTAGGACAATAGCAATTATGGATGCTTCATTCTGGTTACTGCAATTTCTTAATGCGATGCAGTATTCCATGTTGCTATTTCTGTTATCTATCGGGCTGACTGTTATTTTCGGGTTAATGCATTTTGTTAATCTGGCACATGCGTCCCTATATATGCTGGGTGCTTATTTTGGTATTTCGGTGTCCGCGCTCACCGGCCAGTTCTGGCTCGCGTTTATTCTGTCACCAATTATTGTCACCTTAATTGGTGCTATTCTCTATTTTACATTGATTGACCGGATGCGGGCGGCAGGCCCCATGAATCAGGTGTTAGTCACATTCGGTTTGATTTTTGTCATTCTTGATCTTGTCCGTCTGGGATGGGGCGATATCGCATTAGGGCTGGATGCCCCTGATGCTTTAGCGCATACGGTTTCATTCTGGGGGATTAGCTATCCTGCCTATCGCCTGTTTATCATTGCGCTGGGGTTGACCATCATGATCAGCATGTGGGTGGTTCTGGCCAGAACACAGATCGGCGCCATGATCCGGGCAAGCGTTGAAAATGCGGATATGGCGGCATCATTGGGGATACATGTTGGCCGGTTATTTTTTGTGGTATTCTGTTTTGGATGCGCTCTGGCCGGGCTTGCTGGTGTTGCCGCCGCGCCTATTTTTTCGGCGACTACCACAATGGGGATCACCATCCTTATCCCGACATTGATCGTGGTTGTTATTGGCGGGCTAGGTAGCTTGGAAGGCGCGATTGCCGGATCATTAATCATTGGTTTTCTTGAAACATTCGGGGCGGTATTATTGCCGTCATTATCGGCTGTTCTTACCTATATTCTCTTGGCTGTTATCCTTGTGTTACGGCCACAGGGATTGATACCGGCGCGGGGGTAATATGTTTTATCAATCCCGATTGCGATCTATCACGCTTATTCTTGCGCTTGGCTTTCTGGCCGCTTATGCCAGTTTTGGCAGTTATTTTGCCCGCGAAATTGTGATTGAAATTACCATACTGGCTATCCTTGCTATCAGCCTTGATTTTTGTGCCGGATTTGGCGGGATGGTTTCGCTTTGTCATGGGGCTATCATGGGCATTTCTGCTTATGCTTTTACGATTATGAGCGTAAAGCTTGGCTTGCCATCCGTGCCATCGGCAATGATCGGGCTGATGGCGGCGGTGGTGTTTTCTGGTCTGGTTGGCTGGGTAACTGCGCGTACTAGCGGCATTTTCTTTATCATGGCGACACTGGCTTTTGGCCAGATGGCCTATACGTTTTTCTTTAAATCACGCTGGCTTGGCGGTGATGATGGCATGGGCGGGATTGACCGTTTTGATCTTAGCTGGCTTGGTGTTGATATGAATGATGCGCTTGTTTTTGCGCTGTTTGGAATAGCGGTTCTGTTACTCGTTTATGTGATTGCCGCCATATTATTGCGGTCAGGATTCGGGCGGATTCTTTCTGGCATCCACAGTAACGAAAACCGGATGCAGGCGGTTGGCATTAATACCGCAAATCATAAAGCCATAGCTATGGCCGCGTCAGGATTGATGGCTGGCATTGCCGGAATACTGGCCGCGCAGCACACGCTCTATATCTCACCAGAATTATTGATCTGGACTGTTTCGGGTGAGGTGTTGCTGGTGGTTATTCTGGGCGGGATAGGCACGCTGATCGGGCCTGTGGTCGGGGCAATTATGCTGGTGATGCTGAAACATGAATTATCAAATTATACGGATTACTGGCATATGATTGTTGGTATGGTTCTGATTTTTGCAGTATTAGCAGGCGGCCGCGGTATTTTTGGCCAGATAGAATACTGGCTGATCACCCGTCATCCACCAAAAGCACCGCATCTGCCGCCAGCTAAGGAGAAAGACCTTGCTTGAGGTAAAACATCTATCAAAGGATTATGGCGGTATCACGGTCATCCGTGATTTGTCTTTCACCGTTAACGCGGGTGAACGGCGTGTTATACTGGGGCCTAACGGGGCGGGCAAAACGACTTTGTTTCATTTGCTAACCGGCGTTGAAAAAGCCAGTTCCGGTAGCATTACTTTTGCCGGAAACAACATTAGCAAAATGAACGCTGTTGAACGGGCGCGTGTTGGCATCGCGCGCAGTTATCAGAAAAATAATCTGTTTGAACATCTTACCATTCGTGAAAATCTTATGCTTGCGGCAGCAGCGGCCACCGGTAAATCCAGATGGTTTTTTCGAGATGTGACCAATCAGGCGGATATGAAAACACGGATAGAAGAAACCGCCGAACAGGTCGCGCTTACCGATCAGCTGGATATGATGGTCAGCGCCGTATCATACGGCAATCGCCGCCAGCTTGAGGTCGGATTAGCATTGGCAACCAGACCAGCATTACTGCTGATGGATGAGCCGACTTCAGGTGTTGGGCCAGCCATGATTGATACGTTTCACCAATTGCTTGAAACCCTGCCCAGAGATATCACCATTCTGATCATCGAACATGATATGGATTTGGCATTCAGCATTGCGGATCATATCACCGTGCTTAATTTTGGTGAAAAAGTGTTTGAGGGCACACCCGAAGACACGCGCGGCAATCCGAGCGTCCGGCAGATTTATTTAGGCAACGGTGACGAAACATATGGGGCAAGCAATGACCATGCTTGAACTGGATCAGGTAGAAAGCGGTTATGGCGAAACCATGGTCACTCATGGGGTGAGTCTGGCTATTGCACCGGCGCAGACACATGCCGTGCTTGGCCGTAATGGGGTGGGCAAAACAACAACACTCAAAACTGTTGCTGGTCAGATTACCCCGCGTGCAGGCACAATCCGGCTGGGCGGCACCAATATTCACCATCTGCCTGCCCATGCTATTGCCCGTTTAGGTATTGCCTATGTTCCGGAAACCCGGGATGTATTCGGTGCGTTAACCGTGCGTGAAAATCTGAAACTGGCCGGGCGGCTAGCCAAACCGGGTTCCGGCTGGACTATTGATGATACCATTGCTTTTTTCCCCAATCTGGCCAACCGGCTTGATCATGGTGGGCATCAGCTATCTGGCGGCGAACAGCAGATGCTTGCTATTGGGCGGGCATTAATGACTGATCCTGATATTCTGATACTGGATGAACCCACAGAAGGATTGGCACCAATTATCATTGAACAGATTTTTGAAAAACTGACTGAATTGAAATCGCGTGGCATGACCATTTTGCTGGTTGAACAAAACCTGCATTTTGCGCTTGGGCTTGCTGATCAGGTCAGCTTGATGAGCCGTGGGCAAATCGTCTGGCAAGGATTACCCGAAGATTTGAAAACCGATCAAGCGGCGCAAGCGCGCTGGCTTGGTGTCTGATTCCCACTGGCGGTATTGGTTATCTCACCAGCATGGGCATGGGCATGAGTATGGGCAAGATCAGAAACAAATGGTTTAACCTGTCTATTGATCCTTCCGGATGATCTGATATTCTATGAATAATAAGGAGCCCTATAACATGGCAACATCTGACGTGACATATATTGACCATCCCCTCATTCAGCATAAGCTGACCATTATGCGGGATATTCATACCCCATCCGCTACATTCAGACAGCTTTTAAGAGAGATTAGCCATTTGATGGCATATGAAGTCTGCCGCGATCTGGATACGGAAATGATTAGTATCCAGACACCGCTTGAGTCAATGGATTCACCAAAACTCAAGGGTAAAAAGCTCTGTCTTGTGTCGATATTGCGGGCTGGCAATGGCTTGCTTGAAGGCATGCTGGAATTAGTGCCATCGGCAAGAGTCGGACATATTGGGCTGTACCGTGATCCGGCTACATTAAACCCTGTTCAGTATTATCTGAAACTGCCTGATCAGATTGATATGCGGCTGACTATTGTGGTTGATCCCATGCTGGCGACTGGCCATTCGGCTATTGCGGCGGTAGAACGATTGAAAGAAGCGGGCGCAAAACAGATTAAGTTTGTCTGTCTGCTAGCCGCCCCCGAAGGCATTGATGCGTTTACCAGTGCGCATCCGGACGTGCCAATTTTTACCGCCGCCATTGACCGTGAGCTAAATGATCATGGTTATATCATGCCGGGTTTAGGGGATGCCGGTGACCGGATTTATGGCACAAAATAAGCGATTAACAGCCTGCTTGAACTTAATCCTGGCTTAAATATGCCCGATTGTGAAATTATTACCAGCTTTGTCTGCGCCGCTGATCAGATAAAGTGGTCTGCTGCCATAGCCCTGCTTGGGATGCTTCTTGCCAATCTCTGCGCCCAGTGCATGATCGTAAAAACTGGATGCTGGCATTAATCTTATGATAAAGGCGGCACGGCGGCGGTCTGTCCGGTTTGCGGTTGATCCGTGTATCATATAGACATCATGAAATGACACCTGCCCCGCCCGAATGACCAGTGGCGTTGCCGTACTTTCATCAAAATGTTCTGAATCGCATACCAGATTGATGGTTTTATCATTGCCTTCTGACCATGAATGGCTGAACAGTTTATGCTGTTTATGTGAACCCGGAATAAATTGCATGGGGCCGTTTTCAGGCGTCACGTCATCAAGCGGTATCCAGACTGTTAGCACCTCAAGCGGTTTGATCGGATAATATTCGCCATCCTGATGCCACGGCGTTTCTTTCCCACTAAAGGCCGGTTTGCCAAAAATAGTCGTGCCCCACAGAATAATATCCTCACCAATCAGCTGGCTTGCGGTTGATATGATGCTGGGGTGAGTGGCAAATTCCAGCCATTTTTCAGACCCTATCACGCCCATAGAACCGCCTTTTGTTTGATGCGGTGCCATCATGATATCTGATTGCAGGTGGCTGTTGCGTTCTAGTAATGCGTGATATTCTTTGCGCATATCTGCCAATAATTCCGCTGGCAATTCCCATGTCGGAACAATCCAGCCTTTCTCTTTATACTCGGCCAGTTCGGCATCTGTTAATTGCTGATCTGTCATAACATCTCCTCCAAACCCATGCGCTAACCCACACGCTCTATAAATCTTTTACATTATTTTTATTTAATACAAGTCTTTTATGATCGTCTTATGTTCTATGCTTGTCCACCATGCCAGATTTGCTATCCTGTTTCATTGCAAGAGTAATGGGACAGATACATGACACAAAAAGCAAACTTGGCAGCATTATTCGGGGCAACTGATGCCAGCACATTTTTAGGGTTGGCGGCGGCTTCTCTGACCAGTCCCATTGCAGCATCTTCGGTATTTCTGGGGGTGCCGTGTGCCACTCCTTATGCAGCGGTCGGTGCTTATGCATCGGGTGGGCCAGATTCTATTCGCCAGGGCGGTGCATCCCTAACCGCTAATCTGGACAGATATAATTTTGATCTGGGCGGTGCGGTTTTTCCCGCTGGGACGCGGCCTGCTTGTGACGCTGGTGATCTGGACTGGAGCGAAAGTGATTTTGCCGCAAACCGCGCCCGTATTGCGGATGCAGTCAGGCATATCATGGCATGCCAGTCTGTGCCGGTTCTGGTCGGCGGTGATGATTCGATACCTATCCCCATGCTGGATGCGTTAGCCGCAACAGGAAAAACCTATACCATTCTGCAAATTGATGCACATATCGACTGGCGCGATAAGCATATGGATGAAAATATGGGGCTGTCTTCAACCATGCGGCGAGCATCGGAGATGCCGCATATTAATACCATTATTCAGGTAGGCGCGCGCGGCATAGGGTCTGCGCATCCCGATGATATGGCGGCGGCATGCGCTTGGGGGGCGCAATTCTTTCCAGCAGATCAGATTATGACAGACGGCATCGCGCCTGTTTTACATGCCATTCCAACAGATCAGGATGTAGTGATATGTTTTGATATTGATGCGCTTGATCCATCGCTTGCCCCCAATACGATAGGCCGCGCACCGGGTGGGTTAATGTATCATCACGCGCTTGGGTTGATCAAAGGGGCGGCACAAAAAACCCGTATCGCCGCGATGGATTTTGCCGAAATCCTACCCGAAGCCGATATTGATGGCATTGGCGGCTTGACAGTGTCCCGATTAATCGCCGCCAGCATGGGTGTGATTGCCAGACAGGATAGAGATTTCGCGCATCACCGTTAACATCCGGTCAGTATTTTTAATTCTTCCAGCTTGGTGATCAGCTCACGTTCGCGTCTGAGGATGCTTTCCAGTGATTTGGCGGATGTTTCTGTTGGTTCAGATGAAAGTTTAATTTTCTCTTTTGCCAGTATTTGCAATTCTGCCCGGATAGTGGAAAGCGTCGCGTCAAACTGGCTACGGGCAACATCCCGATCCTGTTCTTTTCGCATACAGGATTGGTAAGCTTCACTGCCTTTTTCCAATCCAAAACCTTGCGTGCAAATCATGTCAGGTGACAAAGCGGAAATCTGGCATCCGGCGGCGATGGCTGGGCTGGCCAGACAGACTAACAACATACATATCATGACTTTTAACGGTGAAAACATAAAACTATCCCAAAACAATTCCAGATCAATTCCTAGTTAAATAGATGTATCAGTAATCGCCCTGCATTCAAATGATCATGAAAAAGGACAACTAACAATTTAGCAGGGGCTTGATGTTCATGCTAAAGCACGGTCTTATATAAACATTAATATAAAGGAGATTTCGATGAAGTCATTAAAACGACCTGTCAAAACTATGGTGGCAGAGGCTCGCGCCCGCATCACAGAAATTACCGCCGCTGATGCTATCGCCATGCAGGGGCAGGATGATGTGGTGATTGTTGATATCAGAGATGTTCGGGAACGCCAGAAACTGGGCTTCATTCCCGGTAGTTTCCATGCACCACGCGGCATGCTGGAATTCTGGGTTGATCCCGAAAGCCCCTATTTCAAAGATATCTTCGGTGCGGATAAACGCTTTGTTCTGCATTGTGCATCCGGTTGGCGTTCGGCATTAAGTGCCGCCACATTGCAGGATATGGGATTTGAAGCCGCCCATATCGATAGCGGGTTTACCGGATGGGTCGCCGAAGGCGGCGCGGTGGAACATGCTGACACCCCCAAAACCTAGACATATATTAGCATCATATTAGTGTTATATGCCATCTTCTCCACCCATTTCCTATATTGACCGGACGACTAGTTATTATCTGGGGCTAGGCTATGACAACCCGTATCAATGGGCGCAATATGATGATGTTCCCTTTACCATTCCGGCAAAGCCGGTAAACCAGATGCGGGTCGCTATTCTGACTACAGCGGCTATCTATGATCCGGATAAAGGTGATCAAAGCCCCGGGGCGGCCTATAATGCTGATGCCAAGTTTTATACCGTATATAAAGCTCCGGTAACTCCGCCGCCGGATTTGCGGATATCCCATATTGCCATTGATCGGGACAATACCACAGCAGAGGATATCGGAACATATTTTCCTCTTGAGGCATTACAGCTAGCCGCCAGTAAACATAATATAGGGATGGTCGCGTCATGGTTTTACGGCTTTCCGACCAATCGGTCACAACGCACGCATCTGGAAATAGATATCCCTGCACTAACGCAAATGCTTATAGCCGATCATATTGATGCGCTGATTGCCGTTCCCAATTGTCCAATATGCCATCAGTCAGTGGCCTTGGCCGCGCGCGCAACCGAAGCCGCTGGCATCCCCACCGTGATTATGGGTTGTGCCAAAGACATTATTGAACATGTGGGCGTGCCGCGATTTTATTTTTCGGATTTTCCGCTAGGCAATAGTTGCGGTCGGCCAAATGATCCGGCATCGCAACAACAAACCCTGTATGGCGCGCTTGATCTGCTTGCATCAGCAACAGCACCGCGAACAACCCGAACTTCACCGCTGGAATGGCAGGGTAAGCCAGACTGGAAATCCGATTATTCCAATATTGATAAACTGACCAGTGATGACATTGCCGCCCGCCGCACGGCGTTCGATAAAGCCAAAACCATAGCCATGCAAAAACGTAACAGCTGAGCGATATTACCAGATGATGATATATCTGCATAAACTGCTTCCACTTTTATTAAGCCCTTTATTTATAAGCATTGGGTTTATGTTGTTAGGCTTTATTAGCCGCCGGCGTATTTATGGATTGATCGGTGTTGTTATTCTGCTCATTGCCTCAATGCCTATCACCGGCATAAATTTGATGCGCTATCTGGAATCCGGCCATAAATTACAGTCACCACAAGATATTCGTCACGCTGATGCTGTTGTTGTTTTAAGCGGTATGATCCGGCGCATCCAAACCGAAGACGGCATCAGAATGGAATGGGGCGAATCCGCAGACAGAATCTTTGCCGGAATAGACCTGATGAAAGCCGATAAAGCCCCGGTTATGATCCTTACCCGTGGCATATTACCGTGGCAAAACGGTATGACAGAAGGCGATATGCTAGCTGAGGTAGCTATCAAGGCCGGGATTCCTGACACACAGATCAAACGGACTGAGATTGTTGTTAATACCGCAGAAGAAGCCCAAGCGGTTAAATTGCTAATGCAACATTCGCAACCTAGCATTATTCTGGTTACATCAGCGTTTCATATGCCAAGAGCCAAGCATCTGTTTGAAGCAAACGGATTTACCGTTTTACCATATGCTGTTGATTTCAGAATAGAGGATGAACGCTTATCTATTATGAGCTTTATTCCCAAAGCATCCGGATTGCATGATACCTCATTTGCTATTCGGGAGCTGATAGGGCGGTTATGGTATTCCATCCGGTATTGATGCTGATGAAATCTGTTGCTATCCCCATCCGGACAAGTCAGAGTAATGGCATCATGCTAAACAAATATTAAGGATAATCCGATGACCACGGCACTTGATCTTGATTTTGTCCGACAGCAATTCCCCGCTTTTTCCGAACCTAGCCTAGAGGGGCAGGCGTTTTTTGAAAATGCTGGCGGATCATATATGTGTCAGCAAGTGATTGATCGCTTCCATACGATTTTTCATGAACGCAAATTACAGCCCTATTACGCGTTTAAGGCATCGACTGATCTGGGCAATGAAATGGATCAGGCGCATCAGCGCATGGCACGTTATCTTAATGTCCCAACAGATGAAGTTATGTTCGGACCTTCCACCTCACAGAATACATATGTTCTGGCGCAGGCATTGCTGGCACGCATGTCACCAGGTGATGGTATTATTGTGTCAGGGCAGGAACATGAGGCCAATGCCGGTGTCTGGCGACGGCTCACATCCCATGGCATGCGCGTGCTAGTCTGGGAAGCCAATCCGATAACCGGACAGCTTGATCTGAACACACTGGCCGGTTTGCTGGATGATCGCATCACCATGGTCGCCATGACCCATTGTTCCAATCTGGTGGCTGAGATTAATCCTGTCCGGAAAGTTGCGGATATGGTGCATGATGCCAATGCCATATTACTGGTGGATGGCGTGTCCTATTGCCCTCACGGTCTGCCAGATATTGATGCGCTGGGCGCAGATATCTATTTGTTTTCCAGCTATAAAACCTACGGCCCACATCAGGGGGTTATGGTGATACGGAAATCCGCGCATGCGGTGCTGGAACCACAAAGCCATTATTTCAACCGCGATATTCCGTCAAAATGGATGGTACCGGCAGGCCCCGATCATGTGCAAATCGCGGCGGCTAATGGCATGCTGGATTATTTTGATGCGCTGGATCACCATCATGGCGGCACCGATGATGCCATGCGCCCCAGACGGGTAGAAACACTTTTCCATCAGGCAGAACGCGATAATTTGCGGGTCTTGCTTGACTATCTGGGCAATCGCAACGACCTACGTCTGCTAGGATCGAATGATCCGGATAACCGCGCCCCGACCGTTAGCTTTACGTCTTCACGACTAAGCGCAACAGATATCGGACAGAAGCTGGCAGCGCAGAACATCATGGCAGGGGTGGGTGATTTTTATGCTGTGCGACTGCTGGAAACGATGGGCGTGTCACCCGAAGACGGGGCGGTCAGGCTTTCCTTTGTTCATTATACTTCCCGTGATGAGATTAATCAGGCTATCGCTGCGCTTGATGATATTCTCTGATAGAACCTGCTAATGACAGATTCTGCCACTCACTCGCTGCCGTCGCGCCAAATAACAGGTCTTGCTATTGGTGGGCTGGTTTTGCTTGGGCTGACTTGGGGATTATTTTTCTCCTTATCGCGCATTGCTGGTGAAACTGGTGTTGAGCCTATGCTGATACTGAGTTTTACACTTCTGGCAGAAATACCAATCTTTGGGGCGGTCTGTTTGATACGGGGGCGTTATCCGCGTTTATTCCGGCCAGCCAGTATGCTGTTTTATTTAATCGCGGGCATTCTTGGATATATGATACCGGCGGTGCTTGAGTTACATTCCGCGCCGCTGATTGGTGCAGGCTTACTGACAATTATTGTGTCCATCACGCCGATCATTACCATGATTGTTGCCTTTTTCATGAAAACAGATGTGCTGAATCGGCGAAAAATCCTTGGTATTTTGCTGGCTAGTCTGGCCATATTACCTATTTTGCTGGGTGAGAATCTGTCTATTCCCGTTCCTGAACTGGCTGTATTCGGGCTAATCATCGCGGGTCTGGTGCCGCTATGTTATGGCATTTACCATAATGTGATTTCGAAATTCTGGCCAGATGGCGAGGACGGATGGCAACTAGCAAGCGGCGAAGCCATGATAGGCTGTTTTACCATCATGCCCATTACTTTCATGATTTACGGCTTTGATCCATCGCCGATTAT
>JAHEII010000176.1 GCA_024639485.1 Alphaproteobacteria bacterium | reverse complement strand
AATATTATCCCGCATTTGTGCCATAAGCCTGAGCCGGGTTATCGCCCTGACGGCAATTGCCGCGCCTGCATGGTTGAGGTCGAAGGCGAACGCGCGCTGGTAGCATCCTGCATCCGGTCAGTGCAAGACGGCATGGTTGTTAATACGGCATCAGAACGGGCAGAAAAATCCCGCGCCCTGGTGGTGGAATTACTGGCCGCAGATCAACCGGAAGAAAGCCATGATGCCTCGTCGCATTTTCTGACCATGATGGCCGCAAACCATGTGACCGAAAGCCGGTTTCCGGCAAAGTCACCTGATCTGATCCCATTGCTGGATGACTCTCACGTTGCCATGCGCGTTAATCTGGACGCTTGCATCCACTGTAATTTATGTGTGCGGGCATGCCGTGAAGTACAGGTTAATGATGTGATCGGGATGTCTGGTCGCGGCAACCACGCCAAAATCGTCTTTGATATGGATGATGATATGGGGCAATCCACTTGTGTGGCTTGTGGGGAATGTGTGCAGGCATGCCCAACAGGTGCGCTGATGCCGGCCTCTGTGCTGGATAGCGCGCAACTGGGCGATAGCAAAGATATTGATAAAGAAGTGCAATCAATCTGCCCGTATTGTGGCGTTGGCTGTCAGCTGAATTTCAAAATCAAGGATGATAAAATCAAGTTCGTTGAGGGCGCAACTGGCCCTGCCAATGAAAACCGGCTCTGTGTGAAAGGCCGGTTTGGATTTGATTATATCCATCACCCGCACCGGCTAACCAAGCCGTTGATCCGGCGCGATGATGCGCCGGCAAAGGGATTAAATGTTGATCCGGCCTATCCGTTAAGCCATTTCCGTGAAGCCAGCTGGGAAGAAGCATTAACCGTGGCCGCCAAAGGCATGACCGATGCGCGTTCTGTTGATGGTACGCGTGTGGCCGGTTTCGGTTCAGCCAAATGTTCCAACGAAGAAGCCTATCTGTTCCAGCGGTTCATCCGTGAGGGCTTTGGTCATAATAACGTGGATCACTGTACCCGTCTTTGCCATGCGTCATCTGTGGCGGCGTTGCTGGAAAATGTCGGATCAGGCGCGGTTACAGCAACATTTAATGAGATTGAAAATGCCGATGTGGCTATTCTAATCGGTTGTAACCCCATTGAAAATCACCCTGTGGCGGCAACCTATTTCAAACAGTTTGCCAAACGTGGTGGCAAGCTGATCGTCATGGACCCACGCGGTCAGGGGATGAAACGGCACGCGACCCATATGTTGCAATTCCGGCCGGGTTCTGATGTGGCCATGCTGAACGCGATTATGCATGTGATTGTCGAAGAAAATCTGTATGACGCGCAATATATCGATGGTTTCACCGAAAACTGGGAAGAAATGAAAACCCATCTGAAAGCGTTTAGCCCTGAAGACATGTCCGAATTCTGCGGCATTGAGGCTGATACCTTACGTCAGGTTGCCCGCGATTTTGCCACCGCCAAGGCTGGCATGATTTTCTGGGGCATGGGCATATCCCAGCATATTCACGGCACTGATAATTCACGTTGTCTGATCTCGCTGGCGCTAATGTGTGGTCAGGTTGGCCGTCCGGGTTCAGGACTGCATCCTTTGCGCGGCCAGAATAACGTGCAGGGCGCATCTGATGCCGGATTGATCCCCATGTTCCTGCCAGATTATCAGAGCGTAACAGATGATGGCGTGCGTAGTGCATTCAATGACATCTGGAAATCAGATAATATTGCATCCGAAAAAGGTCTGACCGTGACCGAAATTATGGACGCTGTTCATGATGACAAAATCTCGGCCATGTATGTTCTTGGTGAAAATCCGGCCATGTCTGATCCGGATGTGGATCATGCCCGTGATGCATTGGCTAAACTTGATCATCTGGTGGTGCAGGACATTTTTCTCACCGAAACAGCAAATTATGCCGATGTTATTCTGCCAGCATCAGCTTGGGCAGAAAAAACAGGCACCGTGACCAATACAAACCGTCAGGTGCAGATGGGGCGTAAGGCGGTTGATGCACCGGGTGAAGCAAAAGAAGACTGGTGGATTACGGTTGAACTGGCAAAGCGTGTCGGGCTTGACTGGATATTCCAGCATCCACGTGATGTGTTTGCCGAAATGAAAAAATCCATGGCTTCGCTGAATAATATTACATGGGAACGGCTGGAAAACGAAAATGCCGTCACCTATCCATCGTTATCGCCCGAAGATCCGGGGCAGGCTATTGTGTTTGGTGATAGCTTCCCGCGCGAAGGTGGCAGAGCCCGATTTACACCGGCAAGTATCATTGCGCCAGCTGAAACACCTGATGCAGAATATCCGATGATCATGACAACCGGACGACAGCTGGAACATTGGCATACCGGTTCCATGACACGACGTGCCACGGTGCTTGATGTGATAGAACCAGAGGCCAATGCGTCTTTGCATCCGAAAACCTTGCGGCGATTGGGGGTTCAGGCCGGTGAAATGGTAACGATCAGCACGCGGCGTGGGTCTATTGATATCATGGCTAGAGCGGATCGCGCGGTTGCTGAAGACATGGTGTTTGTTCCATTCGCCTATGTTGAGGCGGCGGCAAATATCCTCACCAATTCCGAGCTTGATCCTTATGGCAAGATTCCAGAGTTCAAGTTTGCGGCTTGTCAGGTGGTCAAAGCGATGGAAACAGCGGCCGAATAACGGCTCAACGGGGCGTTAAGCTAGTTTTTATCCAGATCATAAAGTCCGACACTCCGCATATGGCTATCAAAACGAAGCTCATACCCGATAGGCGGGTGTGAGCGTTGGGTGCAGTCAAGCCGT
>JAHEII010000156.1 GCA_024639485.1 Alphaproteobacteria bacterium | reverse complement strand
CAAGGTGGTAAGTGATGTCAGGCTGGGCGAACCATATCCAGCTCATCAAGAGCACCCGACAAGTTACAGTTAATCACTTTACCGCGTTTTGTCAACCTTGTCAGATAGGCAAGCTTTCATGTTCCGCCCAAAAATGGCAACAATCCTAAGCCATCAATTGTTCGACCATATGCGTTATGGCGTGGCCTAATGCGATATGGCTTTCCTGAATATGCATGGTGTTTGTGCTGGGAACTGCAATCATGATATCGGCATGGCTGGCCAGATTGCCGCCGCCTGCCCCTGTCATGGCAATCGTTATCATCTGATTGGCGCGGGCATAGGCCATGGCTTTATTAACATTTGCCGAATTACCGCTGGTGGAAATGCCAATGACCACATCACCGGATTGTCCCAATGCCTGCAGCTGGCGTTCAAAAATCCCTTCAAAACCAAAATCATTGGAATAGGCCGTAATAAATGAAGTATCGGTGGTCAAAGCCAGCGCCGCAAGGCCAGCGCGGGGGCGTTGATGATCAAGCGTGGCTACAAACTCTGCCGCTAGATGCTGGGCATCACCAGCAGACCCGCCATTCCCGCATAATAACAGCTTACCACCTTGTTTCAGACACTGGGCAATGGCTTCAGCCGCTTGCATCGCCGCATCCGAACAGCTTTCAGCTACGGCCAGTTTCACCTGTGCTGATGTTTGCATATGTGTTTTGATCGCATCACTCATGACAACTGGTCACTTCCTTTAATATTCATGCGGCCGATATTAACATGTTTTAATTGATGCGCCTGCATAGTGACCGGATCAAAAATATTCCGTAAATCCACAACCACATCACCTGCCATGGCTTCGGCTAGCCGTGCTGGTGCAAGCGCCCTGAACTCATTCCATTCGGTCAACACGACCGTGATATCAGCGCCTTTGACAGCGGCCATGGCATCATTGCAATAGCTAATAGCATCTGGCAATAACGGCTTTGCCTGTGCCATGGCGGCCGGATCATAAGCATATATATGCGCCCCGTGATCAATCAGAACAGGGATAATATCCAGCGCCGGACTGTCCCGCATGTCATCTGTTTCTGGTTTAAAGGCCAGCCCCATAATCGCAATATGTTTGCCAGAAACATCACCGCCTGCCGCCGCGATAATCCGGTCAGCCATAGCCAGTTTACGCGCCTTGTTATATTTCACCACGTCTTCGACAATGGACACATGGCTATCCACCTGTTCGGCTGTTCGCACTAAGGCCTGGGTATCTTTGGGAAAGCATGATCCGCCATAGCCCGGCCCCGGGTGCAGGAACTTGCCACCAATACGGTTATCCAGCCCCATGCCCTTAGCGACATCATGAACATCAGCCCCCAGTTTTTCACATAAATCTGCCATCTGGTTAATATAGGAAATCTTCACCGCCAGAAACGCATTCGCCGCATATTTGATCAGCTCTGATGTTTCCAGATTGGTAAACAGAATGGGCGTTTCCCGCAAAAATAGCGGCCGGTATAATGCTTTCATCATATCCTTGGCGCGGTCTGTTTCTGCCCCGACAACAACACGGTCTGGCCGCATGAAATCGGTAATCGCTGATCCTTCGCGTAAAAATTCCGGATTTGATGCTACGTCCAGTTCAGCATCAGGATTGGTTTCTTTCAGGATGCGTTCAACCTCACGTCCGGTTCCAACCGGCACGGTGGATTTGGTCACAACAACCGTATAATCGCGTAAATGCGGGGCAATTTCTGCCGCCGCCGCGTAAACATAGCTTAAATCTGCATGACCATCACCGCGCCGTTCCGGTGTTCCAACAGCAATAAAAACAGCATCAGCATTGGCAACAGATGCGGCTAAAGTGGTTGAAAACAGCAACCGGCCAGCCAACATATTACGGCTGACCAGATCATCCAGTCCCGGCTCATAAATCGGAATCTCACCGCGCTTAAGGCTATCAATTTTGGCCGCGTCCTTATCAATGCAAGTCACGTTGAAACCGAATTCAGAAAAACACGTTCCCGAAACAAGCCCGACATATCCTGTGCCAATTACCGTAATGTTCATCTATCTTACCTTAACGCTATGCTGTGCTAATGATGTCATATATCATATATCAGATACATTAGTGATGGCTATCTGTTAAAATAAATCAGTTATATTGGATATCGCATGAAAAACCCGTGGCTTGTTGTTTTATTATCAGCATCATTTCTTGTGACCATAGGGCTAGGCATCCGGCAATCCATGGGGTTATTTCTAACCCCGATCAGCCTTGAAATGGGTACGGGCAGAGAGTTATTTTCTTTTGCCATTGCCATTCAGAATATTCTTTGGGGCATTTCATCACCTTTATTCGGGGCATTAAGCGACCGCATCGGATGCTGGAAAGTCGCGGCACTGGGTGGCGGATTTTATCTGGCCGGATTGCTGATGATGGCCGGTATTGTCACCCCCGGCGGCATGATTTTTGGAAATATTCTATTCGGGCTTGGTCTGGGCAGTGCTGGCATGGCGGTAACACTTGGCGCGGTCAGTAAGGTTGTTCCCGATGCCAAACGGACGCTGGCTATCGGGTTGGTGACTTCACTCGGATCATTCGGGCAATTTGCGCTGGTTCCTATCACCCAGTTGATGATCCTCGGTTATGGCTGGCAAGTTGCCATGATCAGTTTATCCATGATTGGCGGCACTATCATTGCGGTGAGCTACGGACTTAAGTCTGCTGATGACAGCACAACCGCAATGGTAGCGGAAAGCTCGCTTGGCAAAACCGTTCTACACGCGTTCCGGTCACGCGATTATATTCTACTGGTAGCCGGATTTTTTGTTTGCGGTTTGCATCTGGTATTTATTACCACGCATCTGCCTGTGTTCTT
>JAHEII010000149.1 GCA_024639485.1 Alphaproteobacteria bacterium | reverse complement strand
CTCAACCTGTTTGCCAGCATCATTAATATAATATTCTCTGGTGACGTTATAGCCGCATATATCCAGCAAATTGGCCAGACTATCACCAATGATAGCCCCGCGTGCATGGGCGGCATGAAGCGGCCCTGTGGGGTTAGCGGAAACATATTCCACATTGATTTTTTCGCCATTACCTAAATTATTAACGCCCCATTTTGATCCGGCAGACAGAATATCATCAATACGCCCCTGCCACATATGGGGTTCTAGCGTTAGATTAATAAAGCCGGGGCCCGCGATATTAACATCAGAAACACCATCCAGCGCGGCGATATCCGTAACAAGCAAAGCAGCCAGATCACGCGGCGGCATTCCGGCCAGTTTTGCCATTACCATTGCATAATTAGTTGACAGATCGCCGTGGCTTGGGTCACGCGGCGGCTCACAAGAGGCTGGTCTGGATGCGCCGGAAAGCGTGATAGTCCCATTCTGAACCAAACGGTCAGTGATCATGGTTATCTGCTGGCTGTAATGGGTAAAAATATTCATATAACAGTTCTCGGTAAAAGTTATCTTAAAATAGGCCCCGGTGAAAATAGACGATCATGTTCCATCACGGCAAAACGGTCAGTCATGCTGGCAATATAATCCGCAATATGTCTGGCTTTCGCGTTGATGTCTATCGTATTCAAATGCTGCTGGTCAAGATATTGCCATTCCTCAGGCAAGGTATTCGTTTCTTCCATAAAAAGGGTAAACATTTCTCTGATAACACGTTTCGCTTTGCTGGTCATACGGTTCACTTTATAGTGGCGCCAGACATGCTGAAACAAAAACTTCCGCAATTGTGACAAGTCATCGCGCATGGCTGGTGAAAATCCGGCAATCTGGTGATCAGCTGTGCGGATATCTTCTGCCTGTTTGGGATCAAGCGCGGTGATACGGCGTGTGGTTTCTGCCAGTAAATCATTAACCGCCATTTTTATAAGATTACGGGTCAGCTCATGCACTAACCGCGATGTTTTCAATTCACCGTGATCCTGTCTTAATTTATGCAGAACTGTGCCGGCCAGTGGCAATTCAAGCATCTGTTCCGGATCAAGCAATCCGGCTCTGATACCGTCATCACAATCATGGGCAAGATAGGCAATATCATCAGCAATATTGGCAATCTGTGCTTCTAGTGATGGATAACTGTCCAGCCCAAGTTGCATCACTTTATCAAGCGCGGCAATCGTGGGTCGGCTGTTTTGATGGATAGGGCCGTTATGTTTGATCACGCCTTCGATGGTTTCCCATGTCAGATCAAGACCATCAAAGCCAGCATAACATTGCTCAAGCATGGTAATGACACGGATAGTTTGCTCATTATGATCAAATCCGCCATAATCCTGCATCATCTGATCAAGCGCGGTTTCACCAGCATGACCGAAAGGCGTATGACCCAGATCATGAGCTAATGCAATGGCCTCAGCCAAGTCTTCATCCAGACGAAGCTGGCGGCAAATGGTGCGGGCAATTTGTGAAACTTCGAGGGAATGGGTCAAGCGGGTACGGAAGTAATCGCCTTCATGATAAATAAACACCTGAGTTTTGTATTTCATCTTGCGAAAAGCAGAACAATGAATAATCCGGTCACGATCACGTTGAAACACCGACCGCATATGATCATGGCTGGCCATTTTAGTTATATGACGACCACGGGTTTTGCTGGCCTGTGAGGCATAGATAGCAAGTTGTGTCATGATAGAAAATGGCCTTTTAAATGCTGTTTTTTGTGGTCATTACAATGATCTAAGCATAGCGCGGTTAGACGGACGAAGCAATCAGGGAAACATGCAAACACCACTTAAGTCGTGGTCTATCTCCGATCTCACTTGATGGGAACGCAGAAGCACATTATATTTAACTCAAAGGGGGTTGTTATGAACGACCAAATCAAAGACATGACCATGTTTTCCGTTAGCGATCAGGCGGCTGAACGTATTGCTAAAATCATGGAAACCGAAGCCGGAACATATTTCCGGATATCGGTTCTTGGTGGCGGCTGTTCGGGTTTTCAATATAAGTTCAGCATTGATGCGGACAAAATGGATGATGATATTGTGCTTAATAATACCATATCCACCGGTGCCACTGTTACCACGCTGATTGATAGCATGTCGCTTGAGTTAATCGCAGGTGGACAACTTGAGTTTGTCAATGAGCTGGCAGGCCAGTATTTCCAAGTCGTGAACCCCAATGCAACCGCCGCTTGTGGATGTGGAACATCTTTTGCGCTCTGACCCAGTTACTATTGCAACATGGAATGTCAATTCCATCAAAGTCCGGGCTGAGGCTGTTCTGGAATGGCTGAAACAGGGGCAATGCGATATTCTGCTTATGCAGGAATTGAAATCCATTGATGAGAACTTTCCCCTTGATGCCTTTCATGAAGCCGGATTTGAGGTGCATGTTCATGGCCAGAAAACCTATAATGGCGTCGCGATAGCATCACGTCTTCCCCTCACCTTGCGGCAGAAAGGATTGCCTTTTCTGGAAAGTGACCCTGATAAAGATGATCCGCAAGCACGTTATATTGAGGTTGAATATCAACAGTTTATTATTGGCTGTTTATATTTGCCTAACGGTAATCCGGTCATGACAGATGGTAATCTGTCTGAAAAATTCCACTATAAATGCCGCTGGATGGACAGATTAAATCAACATGCCGCCACATTAAACATGTTAAACCGGCCAGTAATTCTGGCAGGTGATTATAACATTATTCCTGATGCCAAAGATTGCTATGATATCAATGTCTGGCAAGGCGATGCGTTACATCACCCCAAGACATTGAAACGCTGGCGGCAGTTATCTTATAGCGGTTATATAGACGCATGGCGCGCTCTGCATCCAGCTAAAACAGCATAT
>JAHEII010000133.1 GCA_024639485.1 Alphaproteobacteria bacterium | reverse complement strand
ATGGCTGGCGGCGGCGCGTAACGCGTCTTCGTCCAGATTGGCCGCAATGGCGGTATGGGCAATGCGCGCGTCCTTGAACATGCGCAAGCGCGCCGGACTTTCGGTGGCTAGAATGATCGGGTTATCAGCTAGCTTCCACATGATTGATGATGACGTTAATGTTGAGCTAGAGGACATCAGGATACCTCATCAACCCAGAGGTTATAAATATTTATAATTTCAGCCGCAGTTTCTTCGATGGATTTTCTGGAAACATCAATTATCGGCCAGCCCTGTTCCTTGAACAATTTGATCGCCTGATTTAACTCATCGTTAATTTTACGGATATCAGCATAATCCATATTTTCTTCGGCATTCATGCTTTCCAGCCGGTTGCGTCTAATCTGTGATAAGCGTCTGGCTTCGTTGATCAAGCCAACAACCAGCACGTCTTTGTTCTGCATCATTTCAAGTGGCGGGGCGATACCCGGCACCAAAGGATAATTGGCGACTTTATATCCGCGATTGGCCAGATAAATTGATGTCGGGGTTTTTGAGCTTCTGGATACACCAACAAGCAGGATATCTGCATTATGTACCGATGACATGGCTTGGCCATCGTCATGATGAACGGCAAATTCCAACGCTTCCATCCGGTTGAAATACGCTTCATCCATGCGATGTTGTGCGCCGATACGGGCAGTAGTGGGTTTTCCCAATACTTTAGACAGGGTTCTGACTGCTGGATCAAGAATGCTCAGATATGGTATTTTATCTTTCTGGCAAATCTGTTCCAGTTCAGCACGGATTTCCGGATCAGAAATACTATAAAAAACGACCCCGCCATTTTCGGCAATTTCTGCCTTTATGGATTCCAGATGCTCCATTGTCCGCACCAGTGTCCAGACATGTTCTATGGCATGAACGCCGGCAAATTTGCCTAAAGCGGCTCGTGCTAAAAGGTGCGTTGTCTCACCAGTGGCATCTGAAATTAAATGAATATGAATATTTTGTTTTGGGCTCATCTGATATAGTCGACTAGTTATTGATCCGGTCAATGATGCCGACATTAGAATTGAACTGAGCGCATATGGCAATAGATAACAAAGATAATAAGCTGTGGATAAAAACCGGATAACTGACATTATATTTTCGAATTTGATAAATGATCTGTTTTTCCACAATTTTATCCACCCAGATATAAAGCTGTGTATAAATCATATGAACAACACTGGGATTTCTGGATAAAGACAATTTTATAAATGTTTTTAAGCTTTGGCAGGTTTGATTTTATGGTAAAACTCTGTGGATAAAACCTAGAACAACTGGGAAACCTGTTTTCCAGTCTCCTACAACATCAACTACCTTTATATATTTATATATATAATTATATTGGTATTATTATGAAAATTATAGATACGATAAACGGAACACTATCACCGCTACCACCAATCTGGTTTATGCGACAAGCAGGACGGTATTTACCCGAATATCGCGCTTTAAGAGAAACTACATCAGATTTTATCAGTTACTGTTTGGATAGCGAAAAGGCATCAGAAGCCACGTTGCAACCAATAACGCGTTTTGATTTTGATGCAGCTATTATTTTTTCTGACATATTAATGATCCCTTGGGCAATGAATAGAAATGTCCGTTTTATAACAGGCGAAGGCCCCAAGTTAGACCCATTAGCGCATCCCGCTGATCTTATTGTTCCAGATAGCGCCGTGATTATGGGTAAATTGCAACCTGTATTTGATGCTATCAGTAAAACCAGAACCCGATTATCTGATGATAAAGCCCTGATAGGGTTTTGCGGCGCGCCATGGACTGTTTCAACTTATATGATAGAAGGCGGGTCCAGCCGTGATTTTGCAACAGCCAGAAAATGGCTATGGCAGGATCCGGCCGCATGTGATCAGCTTATGGATCATCTGGTTTCGGCTTCTATTGATTTATTGGCTGGTAAAGCGGCGGCAGGTGCCAATATTCTTATGATCTTTGATAGCTGGGCAGGTGTTGTGCCTTCGTATTTGCGGCACCGGTTTTTAATTGATCCGGTGGCGAAAATTATAAGTGGACTTCGTGAACGTCACATAGATTTACCCATCATTGCATTTCCCAAAGGATTATCTGGCGGCTTTGCCGATTATGTCAAAGCAACAGGCTGTGATGTTCTGGCGGTTGATCATACGGTTGATCCGGTATGGCTAGACGCGCATCTGCCTAAAGATGTGGTTGTTCAGGGCAATCTGGATCCTGTGGTTGTTGAAACAGGTGGTGATGCCTTATGTGATGCCGCTGATCATATTATATCGGCGTTTTCTGGACGGCCACATATCTTTAATCTGGGACATGGTATTGGGCAATTTACACCGATACCACATGTTACCCAATTGCTTAATCATCTTAGAAACACATATCAATAATGTTGCCGCTTTTTTTCTAGACAATAAACAGGAACCCCTATGATGTATTTATGGATTAAAGCTCTGCACATTCTGGCGATTATTTCGTGGATGGCCGGTTTGCTATATTTGCCACGGCTTTATGTTTATCATGCTATGGTTGAACGTGATTCTGCGCGTGATCTGACTTTTCAGCTCATGGAAAGACGGCTGTTAAAAGCCATTATGAATCCAGCCATGATCGCCAGCTTTATCTTCGGGTTCTGGATGGTTTTACTCAACCCTGATTTGCTATCACAAGGCTGGTTTCATGTTAAATTAGGGCTGGTTTTTCTGATGGCAGGCGCACATGGTAAATTCGCTGTCATGCGCAAAGCATTTGAGCAGGGACGCGCCACCAAAAGCGATAAATATTACCGCGTGTGGAATGAAGTACCGACGGTTTTAATGATTGCTATTGTAATTTTAGTGGTTGTTCAACCGTTCTAATATGTTTGTTGACTTTTTATAAAGATACCGTATAAGATCTGGTTCTCTTTATCTTATAAAAAAAACATATCTGTTTTTCCCTTCTCATGAATCTTCAAGACCTCAAGAAAAAAACTCCTGCTGAATTGCTATCCTATGCCGAAGAGCTAGAGATAGAAAATGCATCAACTTTACGCAAACAGGACATGATGTTTGCGATTTTAAAGCAATTGGCAGAGGATGATGTTCCTATCTATGGCGCCGGTGTACTGGAAGTGCTGGCCGACGGGTTTGGATTTTTGCGCTCACCTGAATCAAATTATCTGCCCGGCCCTGACGATATTTACGTCTCACCCAGCCAGATCAAACGGTTTTCTTTACGCACTGGTGACACGGTTGATGGCCAGATCAGAGCACCACAGGAAGGCGAACGATATTTTGCGCTTCTCAAGGTGGAACAGGTTAATTTTGAAGACCCGTCAGCTGTTCGGCACCGGATTAATTTTGATAATCTGACACCACTTTATCCGCAAGAAAAGCTAACGTTTGAGTTACCATTTTCCCCTGAAAATAAAGATTTCACCCCGCGTGTGATTGATCTGGTATCCCCAATGGGTAAAGGCCAGCGTGGATTGATTGTAGCACCGCCGCGGACTGGTAAAACCATGATGCTGCAATCGATTGCCCATGCGATTTCATCGAATCACCCTGAAGTATATCTGATTGTTCTGCTGATTGATGAACGCCCCGAAGAAGTCACGGATATGCAGCGTTCTGTTAACGGCGAAGTGATTTCTTCTACTTTTGATGAGCCTGCTTCCCGCCATGTTCAGGTTACCGATATGGTGATCGAAAAAGCAAAGCGTCTGGTCGAACATAAACGTGATGTTGTTATCTTGCTAGATAGTATTACGCGTCTGGCGCGTGCTTATAACACGGTTGTTCCTTCATCAGGTAAGGTGTTAACCGGTGGTGTTGATGCTAATGCCCTGCAACGGCCAAAACGGTTCTTTGGTGCGGCTAGAAATATCGAAGAAGGCGGATCATTAACGATTATTGCAACTGCGTTGATCGAAACCGGAAGCCGGATGGACGAAGTGATCTTTGAAGAATTCAAAGGCACTGGCAACTCTGAGGTTATTCTTGACCGTAAACTGTCTGATAAGCGGATTTTCCCGTCTATCGATATCACGCGTTCAGGGACGCGTAAGGAAGAATTGCTTATTGAGAAAGATACCTTGTCAAAAATGTGGATATTGCGCCGCATTCTGATGCCAATGGGACAAGTAGACGGGATGGAATTCCTTATCGATAAGCTCAAGCAGACCAAGAGCAACGAAGACTTTTTCCAGTCTATGAATCAGTAACTATTTAACATTAGGCTGTTTTTGCCTGCCATGTTTTTTCATGTGCGATTAACGCAGCTTTAATGCCAAGATTCCGTTGATCCATTGGTGATAGCGTTCTTATAGCCCCAAAATTACCCAGCTTACCGCCTAGTCTGGTGATGCGATGACATGGATATATAATCGGCACCGGATTATTGGCACAAGCTGAACCCGCTGAACGCGCCGCCCTTGGCTTACCAGCTCTGATAGCCAGATCAGCATAGCTGATAGTGTCGCCATAAGCCACTTGGCGCAAGACATTCAGCCATTCCCGAAGCGCTGGCGTGAGGTGATCTAATGATACCGGTACTGTGAATATCTGGCGGGTGCCATTAGCATATTCATGTAGTTCCTGAAACGCCTGATCAAGAATAGCATCACTGTTATGGTGATCTTTATTCCCTGTTTTTGGATCTGTCGCTGTTTCTGGCTTTGTTTCTAACCACGTCAGATTTGTGATGGCTTTTCCATTAGAGGACATGTTAATCAATCCAAATGGAGTCATTTCTGTTCGTTGAAGCATGATTTTTACCAATATTTTAAGAGCATGCCCTGATGCTGACACTAAAATGGGCTATATCACTATGGTGACTATGAGGGAATTACCATGAACAGACAAGATGAAACTATTTTTGCGCTGGCAACACCAGCGGGGCGGGCGGCTGTTCAAATCATTCGTATCTCAGGAACCGGCGCGGCCAGAGCCTTGCGGCGTCTGGCTGGCCGTTTGCCACAACCGCGTGTGATGACGTATTCCACTATCACTGATCTTGAGGGTCATAACATTGATGTAGGCATGACAGCATGGTTTCCGTCACCAGCGAGCCCTACCGGTGAGGATTATGCTGAATTTCATTTGCATGGCACCCCGCATATCGGACGTATGCTGATGCTTGCACTAGAAGAATTGCCAGCGTTTCGGCTGGCGGATGCAGGGGAGTTTACTCGCCGAAGCTTTCTGAATGGTAAAATGTCACTGGATCAAACAGAAGCACTAGCAGACATTATTGATGCTGATACCGAAGCCCAGCATCGGCAAGCTATGGCACGGCTTGATGCACCATTAAGCAAGCTGACAGACGCTTGGCGTCTGCAACTTGTGGCGCTAATGGCGCGGCTGGAAACGTTGATTGATTTTGCAGATGAAGATATCCCTGATGATTTAAGCCAGGATATCCATCACCGGCTGGAAACGTTGATTGCCAATATCGGATCAGTCCTCGAAGATGCTGATCGCGGCGTTATTATCCGTGATGGGGTTAGTATTGTGCTTATTGGCCGGCCTAATGCTGGAAAATCGACACTTCTCAATGCGCTTGCCGGGCGTGATGATGCCATTGTGTCAACCGAAGAAGGCACCACACGCGATATTATCAAGGTTTCGCTGAATATGAATGGTTATGCTGTTCATCTCAAAGACACAGCAGGCTTGCGGCAAACACAAAGTCTGGCTGAAAAAGAAGGCATAAAGCGGACGATTCGGGCGGCGGCTGATGCGGATATAATCCTGATGCCGATTGATGCTCAAGATATTGAAAATAATGGTGATTTTGTCAGTCATTGGACATCTTTATGTGCCGAAGCAGGGATTGACAACACAGCGTCAAAGCCTGCTATCATTCCCGTGCTTACCAAAATGGATATGATCGCTGACCAATCGGTTGGTAAAGACTGGCTATCCATATCTGCAGAAACAGGCCTTGGCATGGATCAGTTGCGCATGGTGATTCAATCAGCCATGGATCAGTTGCTGGGATCAGGTGAGGCGGCTATGGTCAGCCGGGAGCGTCACCGTCATGCGCTGATAGCTTGTCAGAACAGCCTAATAGCGGCAAAAGATATTGATCCGGCATGTGAGCCAGAGCTGATAGCTGAGGATTTGCGTCACGCGGCACAAGCTCTGGGTCGGATTTCCGGTCAGGTTGATGTCGAAGACTTGCTGGATGAAATCTTTAGCTCTTTCTGTATTGGTAAATAGTAAGCCATTGATATAAAACAATAATCATATGTTTCACGTGAAACATTGGTGATTATCTGTCATCCTGCCGTTCTGATCCTATTGCCTTGACCCTATGCCATGTTCCGCGTATGGTCGGGACAATTCTGCAAAAGATGTGTAATGATTTATCTGTTTTTTCAAGGCAGGCATAGGGTTGCTGATGTCATCATATGATGTGCTAGTTGTTGGTGGAGGTCATGCCGGTGTTGAAGCCGCCGCCGCTGCCGCACGGATGGGCGCTCGCGTGGCTTTGCTTACCATGCGTAAAGACACTATTGGCGATATGTCATGCAATCCCGCTATTGGCGGTTTGGGCAAAGGCCATCTGGTTCGTGAGATAGATGCGCTTGATGGCCTCATGGCTAAAGCGATTGATGCATCCGGTATTCAATTCCGGATGCTGAACCGGTCACGTGGCGCGGCTGTTCATGGCCCCAGAGCCCAGGCAGATCGCGCGCTTTATAAAACGGCTATTCACCAATTGTTGAATGATATTCCCAATCTGGATGTGATTGAGGCCTTAATCGGTGATGTGATTGTATCGGATGGCCGGTTTGCTGGGCTGATATCCGAAGATGGCTGCGCTTATCATGCTCCGGCCGCGGTTCTCACCACAGGAACATTTCTTGGCGGTATCATTCATTTAGGGGATGAGCGTAAGGAAGCTGGCCGATTTGGCGAAAATCCATCTAATGCTTTATCACGTCGATTACGTGATCCGGCGCTTAATTTACAGGTGGGAAGGCTCAAAACAGGTACTCCTGCGCGTCTGGATGGTGATACAATTGCCTGGGATCGTCTGGAAAAACAATATGCTGATGATCCGCCTATTCCTTTTTCAACGCTGACTGACCGGATCACGGTTCCGCAGATTCCTTGCGGTATTACGCGGACAAACGCCGAAACTCATCGTATTATTGCCGAATCCATTCATCTTTCAGCGGTATATTCCGGTCAGATCGAAGGCCAAGGCCCCCGCTATTGCCCATCAATCGAAGATAAGGTAGTGCGGTTTAAAGAACGTAATGCCCATCAGATTTTCCTTGAACCTGAGGGACTTAACGATCAAACGGTATATCCGAACGGCATTTCTACCAGCTTGCCGCGTCATGTGCAGGACGCCATGATTGCAACAATCGAAGGACTGGAACATGCCCGCATCAAGCAATATGGATATGCGATTGAATATGATTATATTGATCCGCGAAGCTTGAGCCGTGCATTAGAGCTGAAAGCATTGCCCGGATTATATCTGGCAGGGCAGATTAATGGCACAACAGGCTACGAAGAAGCAGGCGCACAGGGGCTTATGGCCGGCATCAATGCGGCTTTAGCGGTTGGCGGTGGCGATAAACCATTTATTCTGGACAGAGCAACAGCTTACACTGGTGTGATGATTGATGATCTAATTACGCGTGGGGCGCCAGAACCATACCGGATGTTTACATCCAGAGCCGAATACCGGCTTTTGCTTCGTGCTGATAACGCCGATCAACGGCTAACAGATAAAGGCATCGATATCGGGGTTGTAGGCAAGGCGCGCCAAGAATCATGGCTAGATAAAAAACAGATACTGGCCGATGTTGATCACATGCTTGATACATGTTCAGCTACGCCAACAAAACTGGCGACAATAGATATCGCGGCTAGTCGGGATGGTAGAGCGCAAACAGCTAGAAAATTACTATCGCGTGAAGGCATAAATCTGGCGCAATTGATCCCGTTATGGCCAGAATTGGCGAAAATACCAGATAAATACCATGCCCAGATTGAAACGGATTGCCGTTATGCAGCTTATCTGGTGCGTCAGAAATCCGATATTGAAACCATGCGTAAAGATGAGGCGTTGGAAATTCCTGCTGATCTGGAATATAACAATATTGGCGGTTTATCAGCAGAAAGCGTTGATATTTTGCGCCGTCACCGTCCTGAAACCATCGCCCATGCTAGCCGGTTAGCTGGATTAACACCGGCCGCCTTGCTGGTATTAATACGCTATATTCATCGGGCAGCATAATGTTTCACGTGAAACATAACCAGATAAGAGTTTATAATGATTGCTGAAGATGCAGGCAGAGATGCCATATTGGCAGAAATAGGGGCAGATGAAGATATGGCTACCAAACTGGATAGCTATGTGCGTATCCTGGAAGAATGGCAACAGAATCTGAGCCTGATAGGCCCCGGTACAATGCCGCATATCTGGCAGAGGCACATTATGGATTCGGCACAATTAATGCCGTTTATCAAGCCGGAAACAGGGGCAATAATGGATGTGGGAAGCGGTGCCGGTTTTCCCGGGCTGGTGCTTGCTATCCTTTATGGGGAGCGGTTGCAAAGACCAATACAGCTGGTGGAATCCGATGGCAGAAAATGCCGTTTTCTTAAGGCGGTAGCTAATGAAACCGGCGCAAATGTGCGGGTTACTCATAAAAGAATTGAAGATTTAATCGCTAACTGGCCAGCAACAATTACTGCCCGTGCGGTAGCACCGCTGGATAAGTTGCTAAAGTGGACATCCAAACAACATCATCCGGGGCTGACTTGTGTGTTTATGAAAGGCAAAAAAGCAACGGAAGAATTGACCAAACTGGAAAACTATCAGAAAATACAACCATCATTGCGTATTAATACATATGCTAGCATCACCCATCCTGATGGAGTTGTTGTACGGTTATCAGGATTTCAGAAAACCAGCCATTCTTCGGATAAACAGTTAAAACCCCAAACAAAATCAAGACTTAAGGGCAGATCACAACCAAATCACTGGAAAAAGAAAACAGCATCAAATAAAGGGAATAAATAATGAGCGCCAGACAAATTATTGCTGTTAGTAACCAGAAAGGCGGGGTTGGAAAAACGACTACTACGGTTAATTTATCCACGGCCTTAGCTGCAACAGGTCGTTCTGTGCTGGTCATTGATGCAGACCCCCAAGGTAATGCTAGCACCGGATTAGGTGTAGATAGAACCCAGCGCGAAGATGATCTTTATCAACTTGTATCAGGTACAATTACTATTGAGCAGGCTATTATCAGCACCGATATCAAAGGGGTAGATGTTATTCCGGCATCGACAGACCTCTCGGCGGTTGAGCTGGAACTGGCCAGCAAAACAGATCGGAATAATCGACTTAAGTCATTGATAAGCAATATAAATAAAGAATATGATTATATTTTCATCGACTGCCCGCCATCACTGGGTTTGCTAACGGTTAATGCATTAACCGCCGCTGATTCCATCCTTATTCCACTACAATGCGAATATTATGCCCTCGAAGGTTTATCGCAACTGATGGATACCGTAGAAATGGTCAGAGCAGGTTTGAATGCCCGCCTTACCATAAAAGGCGTGGTGTTAACCATGTATGATGGCCGCAATAACCTATCAGCTATGGTATCAAAAGATGTGCGCGAATATTTAGGAAAATTAGTCTATCAGACGGTAATACCGCGTAATGTCCGTGTATCCGAAGCCCCTTCATATGGTTTGCCGGTATTGTTATATGATATGAATTGTGCCGGATCAGAAGCTTATATCGCCTTGGCAGGTGAGCTCATCAAACAGGAAAAGAAAAATGGCAAAATCAGCTAAAACTCCCAAAAATACACAAAAAAAGCCCCAAAAAACCCCTGTTACACGCAAAATAAGCGAAAAGGGGCTAGGGCGAGGTCTGAAAGCGCTGTTAGGTGATGCGCCTGCGCTACATGCGTTAAGTGGCGATTTGCCAGAACAATCTGTGCCAGATGCGGATCAATCTATGCAAGCCGCAACTGTGGCAAAGAGCGATCATATTATTGCTATCGAAAAAATTGAACCAAACCCGTGGCAGCCCAGACGCCAGTTTTTAGCCGAAGAATTAAAAGAACTAGCCACCAGTATTGACCATCATGGCATTATACAGCCATTACTGGTACGTCCACATCCTGATAAACCCGATCATTTTCAACTGATTGCTGGTGAAAGGCGTTGGCGGGCGGCGCAATTGGCAAAAAAGCATGACGTGCCGGTTGTTGTTAGAGAAACTACCGAGCAACAAGCTGCAGAAATGGCGCTGATTGAAAATATTCAACGCCAAGATTTGAATATAATAGAAGAAGCCGAAGGATATCAGCGTCTGATGTCAGAGTTTGACTATACACAGGAAGCGCTGGCAAATGTTGTTGGTAAATCCAGAAGCCATCTGGCAAACACGATGCGATTGTTGAATTTACCAAATAAAATCAAGGACATGTTAGCTCTATCCGAGTTAACTATGGGGCAAGTGCGGCCGCTTATTGGACATGATGATGCTCTTGCATTGGCAGAAACGATCAAGGCACGCGGGCTTAATGCGCGTCAAGCCGAACAACTGGCGGCAAAAGATTCAAACGCTAAGCCAGCACCGGCACCAGAAAACCCTGATCTGAAGGCAACAGAAAAACAGCTAGCCGAACAGTTAGGGATGGATATTAAACTGGCATTCGACCAATCATCCGAATCTGGACGGATCATGATTACCTGCCGTTCCCTTGATCAATTTGATGATGTTATTGACCGGTTAATTAAATAAAACGTGGTTTTTGTCTTTATTTAGGTAAAAATCCGTTAAATCAGGCGCGTTGTCGTTGTTTTGCCATCTGACATACGGCAAGCAAAGCTTGTGCTACGGCCGTATCGGAATGAATACCTGATCGGGATTGCTTTTCGGCTTGTCCTAATCGATCCAGTGCAGTCATGACACGTTTGTTCGACCACTGATTCAGCTGTGCTGATATCACCGGTTTTTCGTTGAAAAAGATGGGCGGTTTATGCTGGTTAACAGCATCTGCGGCACTCATGCCTTTATCCATCTGGCAACTTAACCGGAAAAGCCGCTGAAAATAGGTAATGCTGGCACGAATGATGGCTTCCGGTGCTATGCCTTCTGTCATAGCACGATCAAATTGTCGCCCCATGGCGGATATATCACCGGATGCGGCTGAACTCACCACCTGACTGGCGGCCACAGACGCGCTATCACCTAAGGCATGCATGGCCATGGTGAGGGTAATATGTCCGTTTGAACCAGCCATGATAGCCAATTTTTCTATTTCAGACCGGCTCATCAGACGATCACCGCCTAAATGGTTTGTGATCCATGCTATAGCATCAGCATCGGCGCGGATATGATATTCGGAAAACATATCACGGGCGATTTGGGCAATTTGCCGGTGCTGATCAGGGTAACAGCCAATGGTGGCTCCGTTTTTGGCACTATCCAGCATTTTGACCAGTTTGGATTTGGTATTAATATCACGAGCGCTGATAACAACAACGGCCTGACTTGGCGGTTTTTCCAGCAATTGCGCCACAGATGGGGCAATCTGATCATTAGCATGCGCGACCCGGACAAGCCGTTTTTGCCCCATTGCCGGTATGGCGGCGGCGCTATCATACAGAAGCGAAGGATCAGACGCGATATGATCACCTGTGATATCTGTCACGGCAAAAGGATCATTAAGATCAGGAACAAGAATAGTGCTAAGCGCCTTGGCCCGTTCGCTAATAAGTCCGATATCCTGACCATAAAAAAGCGCTATCAGCAAATCAGGCGGCGGTGAGCGGAGAAACTGATCAATATCACGCGGCGCTATTTTCATGATAGATCACTCAGCTGTTGCTGTGCCAGAAATTTCCGGATTGTTGAAATAAGCCAATAGCCGCAGATACACTTTATCCGATAATTGCATGGCCAGTCTTTCGCTAGAAAAAGTCGCGGCTTTATCCTGTCCGTAAAGCGAGGAAACCGCACCGAATGTAGCGCTTAAGCTGATGGAATCTGATAAAACGATCTCACCGCTGGTTTGATCATATAACTCAAAAGCAATGTTCATGGATACAGCCGAATCAGATTGCGATTCGGATATTCTGGTTGTTAGTGTGTAACGGATATCCTGTACCACATGGCGATCAAGATAGCGGTTGATATTATGACGGAAAATCTGATCACTTCGGGAAGACCCTGTACTAACCGATATCTGCCCAAGCGCGGAAACATTGCCACTATCCAGACGTTCGATAGAGCTACATCCCGCTAACATGGCGGCCATTGAGCCAATGAGAAGTAATAAGTAACGGTGCATCATATGTTTATACTACCACATTAACAATGCGGTTAGGCACCACAATTACTTTTTTAGGGGTTTTACCATCCATATGTTTTTGTACAGATTCAATAGCCAGCGCTTTGGCCTTAATATCTTCGCTATCGCTATCCGGTGCTATCACCAGCGTGCCGCGTAATTTGCCATTAACCTGAACCGGCATATCAATGGTGGCAACTGTCAGCCATTTTTCATCATATTCTGGCCATGGTGAGGATGATAACAGACTGTCATGGCCAAGCTGGTGCCACATTTCTTCTGCGATATGCGGGGCAATTGGAGCCAGAAGCCGGGTTAGTGTTTCGGCGGCAAATCGCCGAGCCCAATTTTGTGCCGCCGTGTTTTCATCACAAGCCCCAATAGCATTATTCAGCGTATGAAGCGCGGCGACAGTCCGGTTAAACCGGAACCGTTCAATGTCTTCGGTAATGCCGCTAATAGTTTGATGGGTTAAGGTAATCAATTCCTCGGCTTTGCTATCCAGTGGTTCCGGCATCGGGGAATTCACATCAGCAAAAGGCCGGTTTTTGTCATCGGCCAGGCTCAACCGGAATAATCGGGTCAGAAACCGGCTTGCACCTTCAACGCCGGAACTTGTCCATTCCATATCACGTTCAGGTGGCGAATCCGACATCATGAACAATCGTGCCGTATCCGCGCCATAGGTTTCGATAATATTGTCCGGATCAATTACATTACGCTTGGATTTACTCATTTTTTCGATACGGCCGGCATTAATAACCGCGCCATTATCACGCATAATCCATTCATCACCCTGTTTTTCCACTTGTTGTGGGAATAACCATTGGCCATCATTATCCTGATAGGTCTGGTGACAAACCATACCTTGGGTCATCATGCCATCAAATGGTTCGGCCAGATCAAGATAGCCACATTCTGCCAATGCGCGGGTGAAAAAACGTGAATACAGCAAATGCAGAACCGCATGTTCTACTCCGCCAATATACTGATCAACAGGTAACCAGTATTTGATGGCTTCTTTGGAAAAGGCTTTTGCCGGATCAGGATCAGCAAAGCGCAGAAAATACCATGAGCTTTCAAAAAAAGTATCAAACGTATCAGTTTCCCGTGTCGCGGCACCACCACATTCCGGACAATCGGTATGTTTCCATGTGGGGTGGTGATCAAGTGGATTACCCGGCTTATCAAAGCTGACATCATCTGGCAAAGTGACAGGCAAATCCGCTTCGGGTACATTTACAATTCCGCATGACGGGCAATGAATAATTGGAATCGGACAACCCCAGTAACGCTGGCGGCTAACCCCCCAGTCGCGCAGGCGCCATGAAACCTTGGCCGTGCCTTTATTCAGTTCTTCCAGTCGCGCTATCGCCGCGTCAATAGCGGTGGGTACATCCATGCCATTTAAAAACCCGGACTGATAAATAGTGCCGTCCCCGGTATAGGCTTCATCACCAATGGTAAAAGCATCAGGATCAGTATCTTTGGGCAGAACCACCGGAATAACTGGCAGATCATATTTGCGGGCAAAATCAAGATCACGCTGATCATGTGCGGCGCATCCGAATAAAGCGCCAGTGCCGTAATCCATCAGCACGAAATTAGCAACATAAACCGGTAATTTCCAGCTGGGATCAAGTGGATGCGTAACAAATAATCCAGTATCAAAGCCTTTCTTTTCGGCGGCTTCGATAGTAGCTTCGGATGTTCCCATCCGGTTACATTCATCAACAAAGTCTTTAAGCCCAGCGTTATCTTCGGCCAAGGCCATAGCCAGCGGATGAGTGGCAGAAATAGCCATAAAGCCAGCGCCATATAGCGTGTCAGGGCGCGTGGTAAACACTTCAATCTGATCAAAACCGGCAGGTGCCTGATCATCCAGATCAAAGCGCACCATGGCACCGTTTGAGCGGCCAATCCAGTTATGTTGCATCAAGCGCACGCGATCTGGCCAGCGGTCAAGTGTTTCGATGGCATCTAGCAAATCCGGTGCAAAAGCAGTAATTTTTAAAAACCACTGGGATAACAGCCGGCGTTCCACCGGTGCCCCTGATCGCCAACCACAACCATTAACCACCTGTTCATTGGCGAGAACCGTATTTTCCACTGGATCCCAGTTAACCCAGCTTTCTTTTTTATAGGCAAGTCCGGCCTTGATAAAATCAAGGAACATTTTTTGCTCAAAGCGATAATAGCTAGTGTCACATGTAGCAAACTCACGCCGCCAGTCATAGGAAAGCCCCATTTGTTTAAGCTGTTCGCGCATGGATTCGATATTCGTACAGGTCCATTTCGCCGGATGATCACCACGTTCTATAGCGGCATTTTCTGCAGGCAACCCAAACGCATCCCAACCCATGGGGTGAAGGACATTAAATCCTTGGGC
>JAHEII010000132.1 GCA_024639485.1 Alphaproteobacteria bacterium | reverse complement strand
GTTATTGGCAAAAACACCCGGCAAAACATGCTGGGATAACGTGGAATATGTCGCTGATGACATGATCATTTCCTTTCAATATTACATGTTGATATATGCAGGCCATTTACCTGCATCATGTTTGTAAAGCTATCCTGATCTTATAACACAAACCACAAAGCCCGGAAAATAATATCTCATATTGCCTTAATATCGGGGGCATAATATCGGGCGCCTCAATACCACGCATCCGGCAATTCGCTTTTCCGGCGGTCAACAAAATCTGTTAATGCCTCCAGCAAGGCTTCATCCATAGCAGGTGGGCTGTATTCTGATAACATCTGTTTCCATTGATCATGGGCACGCATGCGCATATCCTTGCTGCCACGTTCTTCCCAGCTTTCTACGTTTTCGCTATCACTGAGCCGGGGTTCATAAAACGCCGTGGAATAATTCCGCATCGTATGGGCTGATCCCAGAAAATGCCCACCTGCGGGTACTTCGTCATAAGCGTCTTTGGCCATGGCTTCATCGCTAGTATCCAGTCCCTGATTTAACACTTTCTGATAACTGCCCAGCCGGTCTGCATCCATGATCAGTTTTTCAAACCCGACACATAATCCGCCCTCTAGCCAGCCAGCGGAATGCAGAACAAAATTCGCCCCGGCCAGCATGGTAGAATGCATAGAATCCGCTGATTCATACGCGGCTTGCGCGTCTTCTATCTTTGATGCAGTCAATGATCCACCACATCGCAAAGGCAAGCCCGCCCGCCGTGCCAGCTGGCCAATAGCATAATTTGATATCACCGGCTCCGGCATTCCAAAGGTTGGCGCACCGGATTTCAATGACATGGATGACAGGAAGTTCCCCAATACAAATGGCGCCCCAGCGTGAACCAATTGCGCATAAGCGCAAACCATCATGGCTTCGGCCATGGCTTGCACCACACTAGCGGCGGTTGATACCGGCCCCATTGCCCCCGATAGAATAAATGGAACAACAACAATGCCCTGCCCGCGCCCACAATAAACACGTATGGATTCCGTCACCACCTTATCAATTAGCAAAGGCGAATTGGTATTCACATTGCCCATAATCACGCAATGCTTATCCATGACATCGCGGCCAAACACGATTTCTGCCATATCTACGCTATCCTGCGCGCGGCTCATTTCCGTGATAGCCCCTAAATGCGGTTTATCCGATAACGTCATATGTGCCAGCAACATATCCAGATGCCGCTTACTAACCGGAATATCACAAGGCTCGCATGTCACGAATCCCCCATGGTGCAAATAGGGATGCATATAGGTCAACCGCACCAGATCACGGAAGGCCGCGATATCACCATAACGCCGACCTGATTCCAGATCACGGACAAATGGCGCACCATAGATCGGGGCAAAGACCTGATTATCACCGCCAATCACAACCGATTTTGCAGGATCACGTGCCAGTTGTGTAAATTGTGACGGAGCTTTCCGGCAGAGATCACGAATCCAGTCAGCTGAAGCGCGAACAATATCGCCATCAATCGTAGCGCCATGTTCTTTCCAGAGCGCGATCGATGCCGGATCATCACGAAAAGCAATGCCAATATCCTCAATTAACCAGTCAACCTGCTGTTCCAGTTTTTCGATCTGTTCCATATCCAGCGGATCAAAAAACGGCAATACCCGTTTGACATAAGGCGCGGTGGCAACCTGATCAATATTTCCGGCTCTTGCCCGCGAAGATGACCCACGTCTAGCCATTAGCAGCCCCCCGTTCCCATTTACATTCAGTCACAACCATATGTGAGCGATTCTATTGCAGTATCACATCCGCCAGTGTTTTCGAATGATGTGTTATCTGCTCATACCCATCATCTGTGATAATAAAACTATCCCCGACTTGCGCCCGAAAATGATCTGTGGAAACAGACCCGTCAACCGCGAATACCATGCCCGGTTGCAATATGGTTTTATCCCCTGTGACTAATTGCGGGCTTTCCAGATAGCTGTAACCTGTCGCTCGGCCACATCGAAACGGATATGAAAAACCAGCATCCTGAATAACTTTGGCATAGGCGGCGTGAACATCTTCGGCCATGACCCCGGGGCGAAGCGCATCAAGGGCGGCTTGCTGGCTTTCCACCGCAACATTGTAAATATCAATCTGGCTAGGGTCAGCGACTTCTTCGATCCAGAATGTCCGGTCAAAGCCAAGCTTGAAGCGGTGAAAACTTGTCATTCCGCAAAAGCATAAAAACACCGGCTCGCCTTTTTTCATGATCCGGTTCGTTGCCCGATGATGCGTTCTGGTGATCATATCGCCAGATGCCATGATCTGTAGAAAATGAATATTTGGTGACATATCCGCATCTTTATAATGACTTGCCAGCAATTCTGCGGCTTTTTCTGTTCCGGCTTTAGCGGTAGCAAGAGCAATCACATATTCCGGCACCCCGTCACCAATCGCATCACGGCCAGCTATCATCATGGCATGGGCGACCTGTCCAGCATGGCGCGCCATATTCAGTTCATATTCGGATTTAATCAGCCGCATCCGGCTTAATATCGGCGTTGCTGATACCAGATGTTCAGATGCGATTTGTGTCTGTATATACCGGTATACCAATAGCGGCATATGATCCGGTTCAATAGCAACATGTTTTGCGCCAGCAATATGGGACGGGATATGTTGTCGCCATTCATCGCCCTCGCCATCATTCCATGCGGCAATACGGTCAACTGTTGCGGCGTCTTTTGCCGTGTTCAGATCAATAGTCGGGGTGATCAGTAATGTGTCACCATTATCATGGATAATCAGAATGGTTGGTCGTCCGAATTCCATGTGCAGATAATCATAATAACCGGTCAGATAATAGACATTGTCGTCATCAGTAATCAACGTGACGTTAATATTCTCCGCTTTCATATATTCGCATAATTGCTGTTGGCGTGTGGTATATATAGTCATGATATAGCATCTCCATCGACTGGCAGCCGGT
>JAHEII010000197.1:839-2991 GCA_024639485.1 Alphaproteobacteria bacterium | reverse complement strand
AATTATAGTTGGTGCCCCGCGCCGGGATGGGGATAAATTATATAATTCGGTTTATGTGCTTGATGGCGGGGTGATTGTCGCCACACGTGATAAGGTACGTTTGCCTATTGGTGGTGTATTTGATGATCCGCGTAACTTTGCTCATGGGGTCATGCCTGATCCGGTAGTGATCAGAGGCGTGTCTATCGGACTTCCGATTTGCGAAGATTTATGGCATGCCGATGTGGTTCGGCATATCTGTCAGAAAGGCGCTGATATTATCATGTCGCCTAATGGTTCACCATTTGAACTCAATAAAACCGATTTGCGGATTCAAACGGTGGTGGCGCGCGCTGTTGAAAATAAGGTTCCGGTGATCTATGCCAATCTGGTTGGTGGGCAGGATGATCAGATTTTTGATGGTGCGTCTTTTGCGATTAATCCTGATGGCGGCATGGGTTGTCATTTGCCGTCTTTTTCCGAAGCATTAACCATGGTTACGTTAACCGGTGATGAAACCGGCTGGACAGTATCCGGCACGGTGACAAAACCAGACGAAGGTCTGGGCGCTATCTGGCGGACGGCGGTGCTTGGTATTCGTGATTATGTGCATAAAAACGGTTTTGAGCGAGTGCTTCTGGGGTTATCCGGGGGGATAGATTCAGCGATAGTCGCGGCAATGGCGGTTGATGCGCTTGGGTCTGATCAAGTAGAAGCGGTGATGATGCCATCACCTTATACCAGCCAGAGCAGTCTGGATGATGCAGCGGATCAGGCAAAGCGGCTAGGTATCCGGCTGGATGATATCAGCATAGCCTCCGGCATGATAGCGATGGAAGCTGAATTGTCAGACAGTTTTGCGCGCGGTGATGCCGCCCTTGCTAGAGAAAATCTGCAATCACGGTTGCGTGGACTTACGCTGATGTCGATATCGAATACTACCGGCGCATTGGTGCTAACCACCGGCAATAAATCCGAATATGCCACTGGTTATGCCACGCTATATGGTGATATGTGCGGGGCTTACGCACCATTGATAGATATCTGGAAAACCACTGTTTTTGAGTTGGCACGGTGGCGGAATAGCCATTATCCGCGTGGTGTTTTAGGGCAAGAAGGCGAAATAATCACCCCTGAGATTATCAAAAAACCGCCTTCGGCAGAATTGCGACCAGATCAGAAAGACACGGATTCCTTGCCAGATTATCCGGTGCTTGATGATATTATGCGGCAACTGGTTGAAGACATGCGCGCCCCGCGTGATCTGGTGGCTGGTGGTTATGATGCGGCGATTGTCAAGCGATGCGCGCGGCTGTTACGGATATCCGAATATAAACGTGGTCAGGCGGCACCGGGGCCCAAGATCACCAAACGGGCATTTTATCGGGATCGCCGGTTTCCCATTACGTCCGTTTACGATGGAACAGGAGAAATATGATGTCGTCACCTCTGGTACGATTTGCGCCTAGCCCGACTGGTCATTTGCATGTTGGTAATATGCGAACAGCACTGGTCAATTATCTGTTTGCGCGTGCCAATGATGGACAATTTATGTTGCGTATTGATGATACCGATGATGCCCGTTCAGAAGCCGCATACGAAGACAGTATCCGTTTTGATCTGAACTGGATGGGGATGCAGTGGGATTGCGAAGACCGGCAATCGGCAAGACTGGATAAATATCATGCCGGATTGCAAAAACTGATTGAATCCGGCCGTGCCTATCCCTGTTTTGAAACGCCGGAAGAATTATCACTCAAGCGCAAATCACAATTGTCAGCTGGCCGGCCGCCTGTCTATGATCGGGGGGCGTTGAAACTTACGTCGGATGAAATAGAAAGCCGGATAGCTGCAGGAGAAGCGCCGCATTACCGGTTCATGCTGAACCATGACACCGTGACATGGCCGGATATGGTGCGGGGGGAGCAATCGATTCAGATGTCCAGCTTGTCTGATCCGGTCATTTTACGGGCAGATGGACGCTTTATTTATACGCTGGCTTCGGTGATTGATGATGGTGATCATGGCATCACACATATCCTGCGTGGTGAGGATCATACCACTAATTCGGCGGCACAATATCAGCTGTTTGAAGCATTGGGCTATACCGTTCCGCAAATGGGGCATTTTGCCCTGCTTGCCGGTGCTGATGGCGAAGGCCTGTCAAAGCGCA
>JAHEII010000197.1:0-829 GCA_024639485.1 Alphaproteobacteria bacterium | reverse complement strand
ATTGCCAGTTTGCGCGAAGAAGGCATAGAATCCATGGCAATTGCCAGTTTGCTGGCGCGAATTGGTACATCTGATCCGGTTGAGATACGCGCAGATATGGCGGCGCTTATTAACGGATTTGATATATCACGTTTTGGGCGGGCAACCCCGCGCTTTGATCCGGAACAATTGCGCCAGATCAACAGTAAAGTGCTGGCGGAAATGCCATTCCCGAAAATCAAAGACAGAATTGAAGATAGCCATATGACCGCTGAATTATGGGACGTGGTGAAAGGTAATATCAATCAGCTTGATGACGTATCGGACTGGATTAATGTCTGTCATGGCGCGATAGCACCAGTGATCAGCGATGCGGCAGTAATCTCTGCCGCTATGGGCTGTCTGCCGGATGATGATCTGACCACAGATAGCTGGGGGCAATGGGCTAAAGCCGTGATGGAAATCACCGGACTAAAAGGCAAAGCCGTTTTTATGCCGATGCGCCAAGCGCTGACCGGCCGTGATAAAGGCCCTGATATGGCGGCACTTTTGCCATTGATTGACCGTGAACGGATTATGCCGCGACTAAACGGAGAAACCGCCTGATGTCGAAACCAGACTTGCGGTTTTACAATACTCTAAGCCGCCAGAAAGATATTTTCACCCCGATTGATCCGGAACATATCCGGCTTTATGTTTGCGGGCCCACGGTTTATGACCGCATTCATATAGGCAATGCCCGGCCGGTGGTGGTATTTGATGTTCTGGCGCGATTGTTGCGGTTTTATTACCCCCGCGTTACTTATGTGCGTAATATTACGGATGTTGATGATAAAATTAATGCGCGTGC
>JAHEII010000090.1 GCA_024639485.1 Alphaproteobacteria bacterium | reverse complement strand
CTGGCTTCATGTATCATTACATGACCAAAAAATCGGTCTTTGCCAAAAAACCTGCCCGGGTAGTTGTCTTTTAACTTGATCGCCTGCCCCACAATTGGTATCACTTTTTTATCATAAATCTGGTTGTTCTCGATGAAAATTCTGGCCTGCAATTCAAACCGTCCTCTTGCTGAAGCCATAGCAACTTATCTCAATGTACCATTAACAAAAGCTGATATACGGCGTTTTGCGGATATGGAAGTTTTTGCCGAAATTCAGGAAAATGTCCGGGGTGAGGATGTGTTCGTCATTCAATCCACGTCATATCCGGCCAATGATAACTTGATGGAATTACTGGTTACGCTTGATGCTCTCCAGCGTGGGTCAGCCAGACGGATCACCGCTGTTCTGCCATATTACGGTTACGCCAGACAAGATCGCAAATCCGGGCCACGGACGCCGATTTCTGCAAAACTTGTCGCGAATCTGATCACATCTGCTGGTGCTGACCGGGTGCTAACGGTTGATCTGCACGCTGATCAGATACAGGGCTTTTTTGATATTCCTACTGACAACCTGTTTTCTGCACCGGTTCTGATTGCCGATATAAAGGAACGGTTTCCTAATGGTAATCTGATGATCGTATCGCCGGATGTTGGTGGTGTGGTGCGGGCGCGGGCTTTGGCTCGGCGACTGGATGCGGCACTCGCCATTATTGATAAGCGACGTGAGAAAGCCGGCGTATCAGAAGTCATGAACATTATTGGTGATGTTTCTGGTCGGCATTGCATCATGGTGGATGATATTGTTGATTCGGGCGGCACGCTCTGTAATGCCGCAAGTGCATTGATGGAAAGCGGCGCGCTTTCTGTCGAAGCCTATGTTACCCATGGCGTGTTGTCTGGTGGCGCGGTATCACGGGTGGCTTCATCGCCGCTGAAAGCACTGGTGACAACAGATACTATTCTTGCCACAGAAGCCATGCGCGTTGCCCATAATGTGCGCCAGCTTTCCATTGCTCCCCTCTTGGGTGAGGCTATTATCCGGATTAATGAAGAACGGTCGGTTTCCTCGCTTTTTGACTAAAGCCGCCTGACCACATATTCCGCTTGCTGATCTGTGCTATTCACGCTAAACATGCCGGACTGAGAAAGGCCATGGCACCCCTGGAGGCATGGTAGTTTTGACAATTATGGAGTTTTAACATGTCAGACAATTTGAATTTGAGCGCGACTAAGCGTGACCGGGCAGGTAAGGGGTCCGCCCGGGCGGCTCGTCGATCCGGTCTCATTCCTGCCGTCATTTATGGTGGTAAAATCGCCCCTGAAACCATTAATATTAATGCCAACACGTTTACAAAAATGATGAACCAGCCCGGTATCATGAGTAACGTGATAAATCTGGAAGTCGAAGGCAAAAGCACCAATGTGCTTGCCCGGGATATTCAGTTTCATCCAGTTAATGACCGTCCACTGCATATTGATTTTCTGCGTATTACCGCATCTTCTACTGTGACGGCTATGGTTCCTGTGAACTTTATCAACGAAGACACATCACCCGGCCTAAAAGGCGGCGGCGTGTTGAATGTTGTCCGGCATGAAATTGAAATGAACTGTTCGGCTATTAACATTCCGGAAAGCTTGACGGTTGATCTGGCCGGAACAGACATCGGTGATTCCATTCATATCAGCGCAATTGCTCTGCCAGATGATGCTCAACCGACTATCACGGACAGAGATTTCACTATCGCAACTATTGCCGCGCCTACGGTCGAGGTAGAAACCAGCGATGATGAAACAGCTGAACAAGAAGCAGAAACATCAGGCGAATCAGAAGAATAGATTCGTCTGACCTTCGGCTAAGGAGGGTGTGATGCGTATCGTTGCAGGTCTAGGTAATCCCGGATCGCGCTATGCATCGCACCGTCACAATGTCGGGTTTATGATGGTTGATCAGCTTGCTGATCACTATGGTTTCTCGCTCTGGAAAGATAAATTTGGCGGCCAGTTAGCCGAAGGTCGTATCGGCAATAGCAAAACGCTGTTATTCAAACCACAATCCTATATGAACCGTTCTGGCCTGCCTGTGGCTGAGCTGATGAAGTTCTATAAGGAAAGCCCTGACCATCTGACCGTGATTCATGATGAAATTGATCTGACCGCTGGCAAGATTCGCGTCAAAATGGGGGGCGGGCATGGTGGCCATAACGGATTGCGGGATATCGACAGGCATCTGGGGCCGAATTACTGGCGCTTGCGGGTTGGTGTTGGGCGGTCGCGTTTTAACGCTGATGTTGATCAGCATGTGCTATCGGATTTTGATAAAGCTGATAAAGACTGGCTGAACCCATTGCTGGAATGCATGACGGATTTATGGACATTATGGGATAGTGACGGGCATGAGGCGTTTATGACGGCGGTTGCCCACAAAACCCCTGCCCCGACCATATCAGACACATCTGCTGGCAATACATCTGCTGGTAATACTTCTAAGGAGACATAGCATGGGCTTTAATTGTGGTATCGTTGGCTTGCCTAATGTTGGCAAATCCACTCTGTTCAATGCCTTAACAGAAAGCGCGGCGGCGGATGCGGCCAATTATCCGTTCTGCACGATTGAGCCAAATACCGGACGTGTTGCGGTGCCTGATCCTAGACTTGATAAACTGGCCGGCATTGCTAAATCAGCACAAATCCTACCCACCCAGCTTGAGTTTGTTGACATTGCCGGTCTGGTACGGGGGGCAAGCAAAGGCGAAGGGCTGGGCAATCAGTTTCTTGCCAATATCCGCGAAGTTGATGCCATTGCCCATGTGTTGCGGTGTTTTGAAGATAGCAATATCACCCATGTTGATGACAGCATTGATCCTATCCGTGATGCGGAAACCGTCGAAACAGAATTGATGCTTGCTGATCTGGATTCGGTTGAACGCAGACTGGCTAATCTGGTGAAAAAGGCACGCGGTCAGGACAAAGACGCCAAGGCCATGATGGCTACAATGGAAAAATTAAGGGACGGGTTAGCCGAAGGACTGCCCGCCCGTGCCATCCCTACCCTTGACGAAGATGAGCGTAAATCATTGCCTAGCCTTCAGCTGTTAACCGGAAAACCTGTGCTTTATGTTTGCAATGTATCCGAAGACGATGCCATTTCCGGCAATAGTCTGACCCAGAAAGTTGCCGAAAAAGCGGCCGCTGAAGGTGCGGATATGGTGGTAGTATCGGCGGCGATAGAATCCGAAATTATCACCCTCGACCCCGATGAGAAAAAAGAGTTTCTGGATGATCTTGGGTTAGAAGAAGCCGGGCTTGCCCGCATGATCAATGCTGGCTACCGACTATTGAATCTGATCACCTTTTTTACCGTTGGCCCGAAAGAAGCCCGCGCATGGACAGTGGCAAATGATGCCAAAGCACCTGAAGCCGCTGGCGTCATTCATACCGATTTCCAACGTGGCTTTATTCGCGCAGAAACCATCTCCTATGATGACTATATTGCCAATCAGGGCGAGGCAGGGGCTAAAGATGCTGGCAAGCTTCGCATTGAAGGCGCTGATTACATGGTCAAAGACGGCGATGTCTTTCACTTCCGGTTCAATGTTTGATCATTGGCTTAACGGATAGCGTTTTTATCTCTGATCTTTTGCCGTGATTTCCGTTGCTTGGTGATGGCTTTTGCTTGCCCAAGGGTCAGACAATCTGGACATAAGCAAGCCCCGGCAAGATCAAACTGGCCGCGCATATTAGGCAAGTTTACGCACCAGCAACTGTGATCCTTGGTTGACCCGCAATTAAATTGCGTGCCGCATTCCTCACAAATCAGCTTATTAACAGTATTAACGTCCGGCATATATCCCCCCTTATTTGTCAGATATATCCAATCCGCTATTCTGCTTAGCTATGATCAATTCTGTCAACTCAAATTCCGGACATAAAAAACGCCGGTTTTGAACCGGCGTTTTCAACAACATGTCAGCTTATCTTTAAGCTTTTGATTTTTTGATGTCAGCCCAGATATAGCGCATAGAACCATAAGATACGAAACACATAACAAACAGGAACAACATAACAGCAATACCTGTTCGCTTACGGGTTTCCATTTCCGGCTCAGCCGCCCATGCCAGAAATGTTACAACATCTTCGGATAAGGCTTCGATTGAGGTGTCGCCGCCGCCAGCAAGTTCAATATCATCACCATAAAGCGGTTGCGGCATAGCAATCAGATTGCCGCTATATGCCGTGTTGTAATACATGCCATCCGGCACGTCATCGCTATGTGGAGCATCTTTATATCCGACCAGTAAGCTGTACAGATAGTTCGCCCCATTTGGCCTTGCCTTGGCAATCAGCGACAGATCAGGTGGATAAGCCCCCCCATTAGAGGCGCGTGCCGCGTTTTCATTAGCATATGGGGAAGGCACGCGATCAGCAGGAATAGCTTTCCGTGTGAACATCTCACCTTCTTCGTCAGGGCCATCCATAACTTCATATTCGGCCGCTATCGCTTTAATCTCAGCGTCAGAATAACCCAGATCAGAAAAATTGCGGAACGCGATATATTCCAGACCGTGGCATGAGGCGCATACCTCACGATAGACTTGAAACCCACGCTGGAGAGAGGCTTTATCAAAATATCCGAATGGCCCATCAAATGTCCATTCATGATCTTTGATATCACCGCCACCGCCGGCCGCCATCGCAGGCGAAACAACAGATGTTGCCATAACCCCCACACATGCCAGCATGGCAATACCACCAGCACAAATTGTCTGATTTATGCGTTTAAACATCGGCTTTCCCCCTTTTAGCCGCTGGTGCTGAAACCATTCCGCCACCAATAACTGGCGTTGAAATGGATTGCGGTAATGGCCGTGTTTTTTCCACTACAGATAACAGCGGCAGAATCACCAGAAAATGGATGAAATAATATGCCGTTGCCAGACGTGACAGCGTAACATAAATCCCCTCAGCCGGTTTGCCGCCCAGATAACCCAGCAGAACACAATCTGCTAGCAATACCCAGAAAAACAGCTTGAACAATGGACGGAACCGCCCGCTTCTTACTGGTGAGCGATCCAGCCATGGCAGGACAAACAGCACCGCAATAGCACCAAACATCATTAACACACCGCCCAGCTTATCAGGGATAGCACGCAGGATGGCATAGAATGGCAGGAAGTACCATTCAGGCACAATATGCGCCGGTGTCTGCAATGGATTGGCCGGAATGTAGTTATCCGGATGCCCAAGGAAGTTCGGATAGAAGAAAATGGCAGACGCAAAAATCGTCAGAAATACCATCGCCCCGAACAAATCCTTACTGGTATAATACGGATGGAACGGGATCGTATCCTGCTTGCCACTAACATCAATACCAAGCGGGTTATTTGATCCAAACCGATGCAGAGCAATAATGTGCAGAATGACGACACCAACAATAAGAAATGGCATCAGATAATGCAAAGCAAAGAACCGGCTTAGCGTTGGGTTATCAACAGAAAACCCGCCCCAGAGCCACACCACAATGCTGTCACCAATCCACGGAATAGCCGAGAACAGGTTGGTAATCACCGTAGCGCCCCAGAAGCTCATCTGTCCCCATGGCAAGACATAGCCCATGAAAGCGGTCGCCATCATCAGCAACAGAATAAGCACCCCTAATATCCATAACAATTCTCTGGGGGCCTTATACGATCCATAGTAAAGCCCACGGAAGATATGAATATAAACAACAATGAAAAAGAAACTGGCACCGTTCATATGGATATAGCGGATCAGCCAGCCATGATTGACATCACGCATGATCCGTTCAACGGATTCAAACGCATGATCAACATGTGGCGTGTAGTGCATAGCCAGAATGATACCAGTGACGATCATAGTCACCAGCGCAAGACCGGCAAGTGATCCTAAATTCCACAAATAGGACAGATTTCTAGGAGTCGGATATTCATGCAATTCATGATGCATGAAACTAAACACCGGAAGCCGGTGATCAATCCATTTTACAACGGGATTCTTAAACTCAGGAGATGACATATCAAATGCTCCGGTTAGCCAATCTTGATGACGTTATCTGAAAGGAATGTGTAAGGTGGCACTTCAAGGTTTGTCGGTGCCGGGCCTTTGCGAATACGGCCTGAAGTATCATAATGTGAGCCGTGGCATGGGCAGAACCAGCCATTAAAGTCACCTTTTACTTCACCAATTTTTTGCCCCAGAGGAACACAACCCAGATGGGTGCAAATTCCCTGGATGACCAGAAGCTCAGGTTTTTCCACCCGATCCAGATCACCTTGCGGATCACGCAGATCATCCATGTTAACCTGACCAGCCAGTTCAATTTCCTTGGCGGTACGATGCCGGATGAATACAGGCTTACCCCGCCATTTAACGGTAATGGCCTGGCCTTCTTCGATGCCGGATACATCTACCTCAATCGAGGAAAGAGCCAGCGTATCTGCTGCTGGATTCATCTGATTGACAAATGGATAAATGACTGCTGCAGCACCAACGGCCAGCATAGTGTTGGTGGCAACGACAATAAAATCACGTCGCCCCTGATTTTCCACGGTATCGCTCATGAGTCCCCCTTAAAAGCATGTTTATGGTATAAAACCATGCTGTGCGCGATGACAGTATTATTTAACGATCATACTATAACGACAGGCATAATGCTGACCAAGCAAATAATGCCCATTGCATAGCCTGAACTTAGGTATCTGCGACCAATTGCCCTAATCATGCGGATATTATATCAGACATTACGGCCACCGCACCTCTGGCGGCAGTGACATCAGGATAGCTTCTACATTGCCGCCCGTGTTTAAACCGAACACCGTCCCGCGATCATAAAGCAGATTAAACTCAACATACCGGCCACGGCGAACCAGCTGAAACTCACGATCTTCTGCGGTATATGTGTCTTCCATCCGCCGCCGCACCAGCGCCGGATATATATCAGCAAAGGCCAGCCCGACATCACGGGTGAAGGCAAATTCCGAATCAAAATCGCCCTGATCCAGATAGTCATAGAATATACCGCCAGCACCACGTTTTTCGTTGCGGTGCTTGAGCGTGAAATAATCATCGCACCATGCGCTAAAATCCGGATAGTAATTGGGCTGATAAGCATCACAACAGGTTTTCATACTGGTATGAAAATCCGCCACATCCTGATCATTCCAAATAATCGGCGTCAAATCCGCGCCACCGCCAAACCATCTTTTGCCTTTGACACCGCCAGTATTGATATATCTGGTGTTCATGTGAACCGCTGGCACATAGGGGTTTCGCATATGGGCGACCAGCGAGATACCACTAGCCCAGAACGTGGGATTTTCAGCAGTACCCGGTATCTGGCCACGAAAAGTGTCATCAAAAGTGCCGGTTACTGTTGAAATATTAACTCCGACTTTTTCAAATACCTGTCCTTTCATGACAGACATCACGCCACCACCGCCGCCATCTCTTTGCCATGCGGTTTCTTCGAATCGCCCGGCGTTATGGCCAGCATTAGGATGCGCCACCGCATAATCATCCTCAATGGCTTCAAATGCTGATCTGATCTGATCACGCAATGCTTTAAACCATTGCGATGCTTTATCCTGACGATCCAGATAGGTGGCTTCATCAAGTGATGCCGAAGGCGCTGGCGATGGTTTGCGCTGTGTCATGGTTATGCGCTTTCTATAAATCCGCTGGTTTATCCCTGACGACTAATGATGGTCAAACAACGTGCTGATGCTAGTCTTTTGCTATCATTGCATCAAGCATAGTTAACATGGTGCGGCGATTTGGGGCAAATCCATCTGCCACCCAGATATCTTCCAGTTTTGTCAAATATCCGCCAATCTGCTTGCCTTCGATAATCCCCCGCGCGCGGATATCATTACCGTTGACCGGCATATCCGGCCACTCCGCTTGACAGATCAGCGTAATCTGCTGGCGCAAATGGTCGGCTTTATCTTCTGGCAAATGCCCGTTGGTACGGATAGCGGAAATAATAACGGCTCCGGCAATATCGGACAGCGGCCAGCCCTGACGGTGGCAACATCGCCAACATTCCTGAACATATTCAGCAGATAGCAATATCGCCATCTGTTCAGCCGATAGTGGCGTGCGCATCCGTGCCAGCGATTGCGTGCCGTTCCGTGACAATTTCAACCGTCTGGCCAGGCCATCACAAACCGCTGGCGGTATCAGCACCGCCAGTGCCATCATGGCGTTATGTTCAATATCCAGATCAAGTAAGGCCGCATAATCATCAATATAAATCTGATCACCGGTCAAGGCGCGCCATATCCCCAGATTATCCATCATGGTTATGGTTTTGAGCGACCGATAGCTAAAAGTTTTTATTAATTCCGCCGCTATCCGTTCACCAGATAAGCTCTGGATATCAGAGGCGGCATTGATCAATGCTGTTGCCGTGGCCGGTTCAATATCCGCTTGACCAAAACGGGCATAAAACCGGAAAAACCGAAATATCCGCAATACATCTTCGGCTATTCTATCATTGGGATTGCCAATAAAACGGACAATCCCAGCTGCCAGATCATCCAGCCCGCCAAACGGATCAATCACCGCGCCCGATGCGGTCATATACAGGCTGTTACATGTAAAATCACGCCGCGAGGCATCGGCATGCCAGTCTTCGATAAAGCGGACTTCCGCATGCCGCCCATCAGTATTATGATCTGAGCGCAACGTGGTTAATTCCACTTTACATGCCGGATCAGACGGCAACATAACGGTAATAGTACCGTGAGCTATTCCGGTTGGGATCACCTTCAATCCTGCGGCCTTAAGGATGTTAGCCGCCATTTTTGGCGGCATGGGTGAAGCCATATCAATATCAGGTTCCGGCCATTTTAGCTGGCCGATCATGATATCTCTGACCACTCCACCGCAAAACCGGACTTCTGCGTCATGCTTGGCTAATGCGGCAATAATCTGTTGCGGCAATGCCAGCCCAAGCAATAGCGCTTTCTGGCTGTTTATATCGCTATGTGCGCGGTCTGTTCCCATCACTCATTATTTTCGCCAAACTGATGTGGTTTAATCGTGCCATTTTCCAGACTAGCCGGTTGGTAGGCTTGATCAATAGGGGCTGTTTCGTGGTTCACCAACAGCATCAATCCCCCAAAAATAATGGCAAAACCGATGACCCATGGCAATAGCGCCTTAATCGTCGCCATGGTGGATATATCCTGTGCATAATCTGCGTCCACCTCAATCAGCTGTTCGGCTTTCTTCTTTTGATAGCGATTGGCCATGGCAATGCCAATGGTGATACCGATAGCGATAGCTAATAAAATAATTACAAGGCGGAGCATGGTTTGATCTTTCCTATATAGTCGGGCTTACTAAGCTGCCCTATCATATCCTATTATCCGGCATTATACACCATTATGAATAACCGGATTGGTGCTGGTAATTGCCGCATGCCATTGCACAATAATGCGTGCCGTTGCCCCCCAGATATATTCTTCGTGATGATCAATAACCCATGTTTTTTTGGTGGGCTGATAATGGATAGGTTCTTCGCGGTAATGGATGCAATTAAGCGCAATATCAAGCGGCAAGGCTATGATCCGCTCAACCTCACCCGGATCAGGTGATAATTGCACCGATGGCTTTACCACCCCAAGCACTGGCGCGATATGAAACTGGCCAGCCGCAACAACACCGGATAAATACCCCAGCGGTTCCACCTGATCAGGTTTCAGCCCGATTTCTTCTTCGCTTTCTCTGAGCGCGGCATCCATCACGCTTTCCCCTTGATCCATCTTGCCACCGGGGAAACAGATTTGCCCCGCGTGATTTGGCAAATGTGCCGTGCGTTTTGTCAAAATCAGATATGGCCGTGCATCATCAATAATGACAGGAACCAGCACCGAAGACGCGCGCAATCCTGCCGGTGCCAGATCAGGTCTGGACAGCACTTTATCCGATAGCAAATCGCGCCAGCCTTGCGATGTATTAGGACAGTTATTCATCATCCTGATCAACCGATTGACTGGATAGCGGATGAAACACTCCTGACGACCAGATACCAATCTGGCCATTTTTCTCAACGCTATGATCTGCCATGTTATAAAATACCGCTCGATTTATGCGCGCATCAAGTCCATTTCTGATCATGATATAGGGTTTTTCCACTCCGTCACTTTCGCGTAATTCAATAGGATGCGTCGCATCAACGACCACTGTATCACCAATGGATGTTGTTAGCCGAATGATCTGATCCGGAACCGCCGCGTCACTGGCATCACCGGCACCACTTATATCCATTTGCGTGACAATAAACGGTGCGTCTTCGACCGTAATCGTGCCAATTTCCCCCGGCGTGACCAGCGCAAAAGCGCCGTCTTCTAGCCGTGTCAGAATTGACGCGAACAAACTCACCATTTTTTCGCGGTGGATGGCGCTTCCTTCGTGATACCACTGCCCATTGGTATCAATTTTTATATCAAATTGCTGAACCGGCGTATGTTTCGCGCGATGCGATTCTACCCAGCCACGCATGACATCTGCCGTAGGGGTTTTATCAATCATGACACCAGTTTCCTGCCTTAATATTGTTCTGATAGAGCCTTTCAAAGCTCAATTTTCATTTTTCCTTAATAAAAATGCTTCTCATTAAGGGTTTGTTAATACCTGTCCGTTAACATGTGTTTTGCATGAATTAGAAAAACATCATGCGACTTATTTTACACCGCTTTATTTTACACATGGAACTGGAGCAAATCAAATGTGGCCAAAATCCTCAAAACGCAACACTGCCTCAACCCCCCGAACCATAAGTCGAACGGGCGCATCCAGCACTGGCAAGTCATCTGAAGATAACCGTAGCCGTGCAACCACCATACTCAAAGCCATGAGCAATAGCCAGCGCCTGAAAATTCTCAGCCACCTGATGGATGGCGAAGAACATTCGGTGAAAGAACTGGAACAATATGTCAAATCATTGAGCCAGTCGTCACTGTCACAACATCTGGGGCGATTGCGCCGTGCCAAGATTGTAAAAACCCGCCGGGATTCACAAACGGTATTTTATTCCATCCATGACGAAACCGTTCGCGATATTATTTCTGTTCTGTCGGAAAAATATAAAAATGATCCCATGCTCAAATCAATGAAAGCCAAATAATATCTATCGGCTTTGATGAATTGAGTTATGGGTATGGTTTTGCATAATACTCACCTTAATCTGTATAAGGTGGATAACCGCCGTTTTATGCTCGTATTTATACATTGAACTATCATTTATTTTTGATATATTGATCTTCTAATATTAAAGAACGTTTATGTATATTTATCTTCCTATTGCTGAAATATCGATCAACATCTTTCTCATTCTTGGGTTAGGTGGAATGGTTGGTTTGCTGTCTGGAATTTTCGGTGTTGGCGGTGGCTTTCTTATGACGCCATTGCTTATCTTTTTAGGCGTTCCCGCGGCTGTTGCTGTTGGAACCGAAGCCAATCAAATTGTTGCTGCCTCGGTTTCTGGTGTGCTGGCGCATTGGCGGCGCGGCAATGTAGATATCAAGATGGGGTCTATCCTGCTTGCCGGTGGTATTGTTGGCTCCACCCTTGGCGTATCAATTTTTGCGGCTCTGCGTGAGCTGGGTCAGATTGATCTGGCCATTAAGCTGAGCTTTATTTTCTTTCTGGGCATTATTGGAACACTCATGCTGTTTGAAAGCATGCAGACTATTCTGCGTTCACGGCGCCCCGGTGCAAAACGCCGCCGCCTGCATCAGCATAATTGGTTGCATGGTTTACCGTTTAAGATGCGGTTCCGGAAATCCAAACTATATATCAGCGCTTTACTGCCTTTCATGGTTGGTGCGGTTGTTGGTGTTCTATCGGCTATTATGGGCGTTGGTGGCGGCTTTATCATGGTTCCGGCCATGATTTATCTGCTAGGCATGCCGACATCGGTTGTTGTTGGAACATCCCTGTTCCAGATTATTTTTGTCACAGCCAACGTCACATTTCTGCAATCTGTTCAAACCCAGACCGTTGATGTGGTGCTGGCTGGATTGTTGCTTATTGGTGGGGTTATTGGCGCTCAGTTCGGCACGCGCATTGGCGCGTTATTGCGCGGCGAACAATTGCGCGGATTGCTGGCATTGATCGTTCTGGCCGTATGTTTGAAACTGGTTACTGATGTTATTATCACCCCCGAAGACTTTTTCTCGCTGGAGATTTTGCGGTGATGCGGGTGCAGTCTTTATATTTGGCCAGTCATTTATTGACCTCATATATCCGCCGTGTTTCCATATGGCTTACAGCGCTGATATGGCCATTTATCCTTTCCGGTCAGGCCGTAGCATCTAGCGTATTGGTGGCTGATCTGAACGAAAAAGAAGTTCAGATATCAACGGATTTCAATGGTGCCAGCTTATTATTATTTGGAACTATTGATAGAGATATTGGCGATGATGTTGTCATTATTGTTGAAGGCCCGCCCAAAGATATTGCCATCCGGCTCAAATCCCGCGTTAGCGGTATCTGGATCAATACCGAATCAGCAACGCTGACCAATACTCCCAGTTTTTATCAGATATCGTCTACCCGGCCGTTAAACGTCATTGCATCCACCCGCACACTGGAAAACCTGCAACTAGGTTTGCAGCATCTGCCCTTTACGCTCGCAGAAGGAAGCCAGATTACAGAAGGTGAGCTTGCTGACTGGAAAACCGCGTTGATCCGGAACATGCAGAAAGCTAATCTCTGGAACGAAAACAATGATGTCTCGGTCAGAAAGAATGTTCTGTTTCGATCAGATATTTCGTTGCCTGCCAATGTGCTGCCCGGCAATTATAACGTCCGGATTCTGCATTTTCGGTCTGGTGAGTTAGTCACCGAAACCAAATCCGTTATTGTTGTACGAAAATCCGGTTTAAGTGCTGATATTTTTGAATTCGCACATAATTATTCGCCTGCCTATGGAATCCTTGCTATTCTGTTTGCCGTATTCATGGGCTGGGGTGCCGCCAGAGTATTTAGAGGGTAGTTATGACTGTACGCAAAACATCCAAAAACCAGAAAGATACAGATAAACGCCGCGTTTTTCTTGTTGTTGTTGATGATAGCGATGAGCTGCATCAGGCGCTTTATTTTGCCTGTAAACGCGCGATTTCTGTCAATGGCCGCGTGGCCTTATTGCGCTGCATAGGTCAGGCTGAATTCCAGCACTGGATTGGTGTTGGTGAGCTCATGGTAGAAGAAGCCAGAGAAGAAGCCGAAAAACTGCTTCGGACTAATAGCGAATGGGTGCATGAATTAACTGGTGAATATCCTATTGTCCATCTGCGCGAAGGTGATCCCAAAACCGAAGTTATCGATCTGATTAACAGTGATCCGGAAATTTCCATTTTAGTACTTGGGGCTAATACCCATGATGAAACCACGGGGCCTTTGATTAATTTTCTGACCACTCGCGGCGTTTCACAATGCCGTGTACCGATTACCATTGTGCCCGGACATCTGAGCGACGATGATATCGATAACGTCAGCTAATTGATCTATCAAATCCGTTCATAAGCCAGATATTCTGCCACATCCGAACATGCTGGCGTATGGAAAAAATCATCTAAATTCTGGTTGGCCAGTATTTCGCCCTTTTGCATAAATACCACTTGCCGCGCCAGCCGCCGCAATTGCGCTAAATTATGGGTTACCCATAATACCGGCATTCCTGCCGCTGCCTTATCCATAATGACCGCCTCAATCATTTGTGTGGATTTGGGATCAAGGTTACTGGTTGCCTCATCGCATAATAGCACGCCGGGGGATGCCATCAGCACCCGCGCCAGCGCCATCCGCTGTTGTTCACCTGATGATAATGTCCGCGCATCTTGCTGGGCATAATGTTCAAGCTCCATCAGCGCAAGGCCAGCCATGATACGGTCAGCGCGTTCGGATAACGGAATATTCAGCGCAGACAGAACATATTCACAATTGCGGTAAACACTACGCCGCATGATAACCGGTTTCTGCATCATCAGCCCGATCTGTTTACGGCTAGCCACTCTGCCAGCATGATCAGTCAGACTAACCACGCCATAATCAGGAACAGTCAGTCCAGCCAGCATGGATATAAGTGATGTTTTACCTGAGCCATTTGCCCCTATCAGACCAGTTAACCCCGTTGATGAAACCGTAATATCAGCGTTGGATACAACCATCCTGCTATCACGTTTCAGCCCCAGCCCCTCACCTTTAAGCGTCAGATATGTCGGCTTTATTGACATTATCGCCCTCCGCTTAATATGGCGACCAGCGCATTAATGATTAATGTCATGGTCAATAAGACCGCCCCAAGCGCCAATGCCGTTGATAAATGCCCGCGTGAGGTTTCTAATGTAATCGTTGTTGTCATGACTCTGGTATAGTGATTGATGTTGCCGCCAACGATCATGACCGCCCCAACCTCTGCCATGGCACGGCCAAGTCCGGCTAGCAAGGCTGTCACCAAATCCATGCCGCCATCATAAATTAATGTTCGCATCCGCCGCCATGGGGACAGGCCAAGCATGAAAAACATGGACTGATAATCATCGTTCAATCGTGATAATGACTGCCGGGTAAGTGCCGTAATAATTGGCGTTACCAGAATTAGCTGGGCAATAATCATGGCGGTTGGCGTATATAATAGCTCAAGCACCCCTAATGGCCCTGAACGCGATATCATCATATAGACCAGTAACCCGACCACCACCGGCGGCAATCCCATCAGCGTGTTGACCATCATATTGATAAAACCGCGACCAATAAACCGTGAGGTCGCTAATAATGCCCCTAGAGGGAATCCAATGAGTGCGGCTAAGGCTACGGCGCTTAAATTAACCTGCAACGATAGAAAAATAATTTCATATAACGCCTGATCACCCGTCAATAACAGCCCGAAGGCATCAGATAATGCACGAAGAATTTCCATAAATGCTACCTTAAATAAATATGACCATTTTTAAAATGGATTAATCGCCACAGGCAAAAAATTAAAAATCTGTCTATTTTTTTTAAGAAAGATGTTTACGTCAGCGTTATCTCAATGTTTAATAAAAATAATAAAACAAGTGAAATGAATAATTGTTTTTTAATGGAGGAATTATGAAAAACAACGATAAACATGACATTTCTACTGAGGTTTCGGATAAAGAAACCCAGCAGAAAGTGAAGTCACTACAGTCTAGCTTCATGTCTGGCGGCATCAGCCGTCGTGATTTTGTTGCCACTTCAATGGCACTTGGTGTTTCATTAGCTGGCGCAACTGCCATCGTTAATCAGGCAGAGGCAGCAACTCCTAAGCAGGGCGGACGTTTGCGCGTTGGTATTACTGGCGGTGCTACTAGTGATGTTCTTGATCCGGGTAAGATTCTGGATGCTTATATGATCAACGTATCTATGGGTCAGGTTCGCCCGAACATGACCAAGATCAATGTTGACGGTTCCGCTGGCGGTGATCTTGCTGAAAGCTGGGAACCTTCAAACGGCGGTAAAACATGGAAATTCAACCTGCGTAAAGGTGTTGAATTCCACAATGGCAAAACAATGGACTCCACTGATATTGCCGATTCTATCCGCTATCATACAGTTGAAGCC
>JAHEII010000186.1 GCA_024639485.1 Alphaproteobacteria bacterium | reverse complement strand
TGCCGTATTGACAACCATTCCCTCTTGCACCGAACGGATGCAGGATGCAACCAGCGCGCGTTCGCCCTCAACCTCAACCATACAGGCACGGCAATTACCATCAGACCGATAGCCCGGTTCCGGCTTATGGCACAAATGCGGGATAATATTGCCCTGCCCTTGCGCGGCTTCCCATATGGTTGACCCTGCGGGAACGGAAACCGTATCACCATCAAGCATGATGGAAACCATTTTGACGTCATTATTATCAGAAGCGTTATTCGGGAAACTATCTGGCATTGATCAATTCCTTAACTGATTTCGCTATCGAAATGTTTCATGGTAAGACGAATAGCATTCGGTGCTGCCTGCCCCAAACCACAGATGGAGGCATCTGTCATCACCTGACATAAATCCTCAAGTAATGGTTTATCCCATTCCTGTTCCTGCATCAGCTGAACAGCTTTGCTGCATCCTGTCCGGCAAGGCGTACACTGGCCACAGCTTTCGTCTTCGAAAAACCGAAGCATATTCAACGCCGCGTCTCTGGCTTTGTCCTGACCAGACATAACAACAACTGCCGCTGACCCGATGAAGCTACCATGTGGTTGCAGGGTATCAAAATCCAGCGGCACATCGTTTAATGTTGCTGGCAGAATCCCCGATGATGGGCCGCCCGGCTGATACGCTTTGAACACATGACCTTCAGCCATGCCGCCAGCAGCTTCAATTATATCTGTAATGGTAGAGCCAGCAGGCAACAGATGGATGCCCGGATTTGCCACCCGTCCGGATACAGAATAACTGCGTAAACCCTTGCGGCCATTTTTTTCAACCGAAGACAGGATTTCCGGTCCCTCACGGCAGACACGGGCAATCCAGTAAAGAGTTTCGATATTATGCACCAAAGTTGGGCGATCAAATAAGCCAACCTGCGCCACATAAGGTGGGCGATGTCGTGGCAAACCGCGCTTGCCTTCGATGGATTCAATCATGGCGCTTTCTTCACCGCAAATATAAGCCCCTGCGCCCCGCCGCAGATCAATATAACCCGGTGCAACAATACCGGCTTCTTCCAGTCGCTGAATTTCTTCGGCAAGAATATACAGAACCGCCGGATACTCATCACGCATGTAAATAAAGCACTGTTCCGCCTCAACCGCCCATGCCGCAATCAGCATGCCCTCAAGGAACAGATGCGGCGTGCGTTCCAGATAATAGCGATCCTTGAATGTCCCCGGCTCACCCTCATCGCCATTGACGGCCAGATAGCGTGTGCCTTCGGCGGCGCGGACAAATCCCCATTTCTTGCCAGACGGGAATCCGGCACCACCCAGCCCGCGCAATCCGCTCTGGCCAATGTGATCCTGCACCTCTTCCCAATTACCATTCTGGCGCAAATCAAGCAGTTTTTCATATCCGCCCTCAGCACAATAAGCCGTAAAATTCTGATAATCCGGAATATGCGGATGCGTGTCTTTGGCCTCGATAGCCGCCTTAACCTTTTCCGGAGTGGCGTGATCAATGTGGTTATGGCCAATTTCCAGTGTAGGCGCGGTATCACAACGCCCCATACATGGCGCCCGCAACACCCGCACCTCAGATGGATCAAGCCCGTCTTGCAATGCTTTTAGCAAGTTTTGCGCGCCTGCCAGCTCACATGATAACGAATCACAGACCCGAATGGTCAGCTCCGGCGGTGGGGCTTTGCCTTCGTCCACAACATCGAAATGCGCATAAAACGTTGCTACCTCATAAACTTCTGTTTGCGACAGATGCAATTCATCAGCCAGCGCATGCATATGCGCTATGCTGAGATGGCCGTAATTGTCTTGAATCAGATGCAGGAATTCAATCAGCAGATCACGGCGACGTGGTCTATCGCCCAGTATAGCACTGATTTCTGCGCAAGCCTGATCATCTACTTGCCGGCCTTTCGGGGTTTTACGCCCTTTGCCTCTAGCTGATTTCCATATTCCGTTTTCGTCTGTTATCGCGTCCAAGACCGATCCTCCAACAACGTGATTTATTCTGTCATGACATGACAATTTAGCCGTTTGCATACCACATATGTGTTAGTAATTGTATTCTACTTTATCTATATTATTATGTATACCACAAGCATAAACTGCATAAACCGCATAAACAATGTCAATTTGTATTATCTTAATTTGTCTGGCAGATCTTAATATTGCAAATCGGGATATAATTGCTACAAAACCGCCATTGGTGCAAAATCATTGCGCTAAGGCATCACATAAAGGATAAATCAAATGACGACTCCCACCACCACAGAAAACCGCATGACCGTAATAGAAATGCGTGAGCCGGGAAAACCCGATGTGTTGATCACCGGACAGCGTGATATTCCGGTGGCGGCCGCGGATGAGGTGTTGATCAAGGTTATTGCGGCTGGCGTGAACGGCCCTGATCTGGTTCAGCGGCGTGGCCATTATCCGCCACCGCAAGGCGCGTCTGATCTGTTAGGACTGGAAGTATCCGGCACGATTACCGCCATTGGTAGCGCGGTTAGTCAATGGAAACCGGGGGACACGGTCATCGCGCTCACCAATGGGGGCGGTTATGCCGAATATGTTGCGGTCAAGGCCGATCATGTGCTGGCTCTGCCTGCTGGAGTTGATGTGATTGATGCCGCTGGGATTCCGGAAACGTTTTTCACGGTCTGGAGCAATGTTTTCCACCCCGAGCCGCGACCGGCCGGAACGCGGTTTCTGGTTCATGGTGGCGCGGGCGGCATTGGCGGAACAGCCATTCAGCTAGGCGCGGCGATGGGTTATGACGTGCTGACCACGGTCGGCAATGCAGATGAAGCCGCGTGGTGCATAGGGCTGGGGGCAAGCCATGCGATCAATTACCATGATGAGGATTTTGTCGCGATCACGCGGGCGGCTGGCGGGGCTGATCTGATCCTTGATATTATTGGCGGTGATTACATTGCCCGAAACATTAAAGCCTCGCGTGCCGATGGCCGGATCATTCAGCTGGCGTTCAATCATGGCTCAAAGGTTGAGATTGACTTGATGCCGGTGATGTTAAAACGGCTGACCTTAACCGGCTCAACATTGCGGTCGCGGC
>JAHEII010000180.1 GCA_024639485.1 Alphaproteobacteria bacterium | reverse complement strand
TTTAGAATGGTCGTGATATCGGCTAACACTCCCGGCCGATCATAAACTTTCAGCCGGATAAAAACACGTTCCGGTTTTTGTGGCGCGGTGCGATTTGGCGCGGCGGCCAGTTGATCCGCCGGAACTCCGAAAAATGGCGATATCCGCCCCAGTGCCAGATCAATAATATCCGCCAATACCGCCGAAGCCGTAGCACCAGCCCCTGCCCCGGGGCCAATAGCTGTCACCGCCCCGATAGGCGAGCCGGTAAAAGTCACCGCATTCAATGGCCCATCAATTTTGGCTAGCTGATTATCCAGCGGTAAAATCACCGGCCGGACACGCATAAGCACCTCACCATCGTCATTCTGTTCTGCTTCGGCCAAAAGCCGGATTGTGCATCCCAGATTGCTGGCATTTTCCATATCGGTCATGGTGATTGCCCGCACGCCAGTCATATCAACCGCATCAATTGATGGCGCGGTGCCAAAACCGATAGCGCCAAGCAAGGCCAGTTTATGACCAGCATCCACACCGTCAATATCAAACCCCGGATCAGCCTCAGCATAGCCAAGCGCTTGTGCCTCTGCCAGAACATCATCAAAATCACGTGCCTGATGCTGCATAGTGGACAGGATATAATTGCAGGTACCATTCAAAATGCCGGTAATGCGCGTTATCTGATTACCAGACAGGCTTTCGCGCAAGGTTTTCAAAACCGGTATGCCGCCAGCAACCGAGGCTTCGGCGGCCAGCATAACTCCAGCTTTTTCTGCCTGAACAGCCAGCTTATATCCGTGATGTGCTAACAGCGCTTTATTCGCAGTGATGACATGTTTGCCATTGGCAATGGCCGCCTGAACCAGATCAAGCGCTACGCCTTCCGAGCCGCCAATAAGCTCAACCACAACATCAACATTATCCATACTGGCCAGATCAAGCGGGTTATTACAGAACTGGATGCCCTGCATGGAAAACCCGCGATCCGTATCAGCGTTACGGGCAGACACCGCCGTCACCATTACCGGCATGCCAGCCTGTTTGGTGAAATGGTTATGGTTGGCAATAATTTGCCGTGCGACTTCTGCGCCAACAGTGCCCAGGCCAGCGATGCCCAGTTGTAATGTTTTTGTCATTATTGATCTGTCCTGTCTTTTGTTCTGTTAAGAGTCATTGTCACGAGGATGATTGCGGCCATCATGAATATCAACGCAGTTATAATCCGCCATATCGATATGGTCAAAGCATGTCACATTAACCCCGAATTCCGATGGATCACTCCGCCGTCTATGATGAGTATAAATACCGCAATTACGGCAAAAATAATGTTCCGCAACAGCCGTATGGAATTGATAGAGCGTTAACATATCCGCGCCTTTATCGATGCGCAAATCATGTTCGGCGATACCAGCATTAGGCGCCCAGCGGCGGCGGCAAAACGAACAATCGCAACGTTTAGCCGTTGTGAAATCCGTATCTGCCGGTACCGATATATGTACCGCACCGCAATGGCAAGTGCCTGTCAGTCGTTTATCGCTATCCATGATGGATATATATTGCCCCTTATCACACTTAAACGCAATATGACTATTAGCCGCTTTATGCTGTTATTTTATATGGCAAGGCAAAAAAAAGCAGGGCAAATGCCCTGCTTTGATAAAATGGTTTTGGTAAATGATATGTGGCGATTAACGCTTGGAGAACTGGAAACTTTTACGGGCTTTCGCGCGGCCGTATTTTTTCCGTTCAACAACACGGCTATCACGGGTAAGAAATCCGCCAGCTTTCAGTACCGGACGAAGCCCCGGTTCAAACCGGATCATCGCGTGGCTAATGCCATGACGAACGGCACCAGCCTGACCGGAAAGACCGCCGCCCTTGACCGTAGCAATCACATCAAACTCACCCGTGCGTGCGGCGGTTTCAAATGGCTGTGCCAGCATCATCTGTAATACCGGACGTGCGAAATATTCGCTGATATCCTTGCCGTTAATGCTGATCCGGCCTGATCCACGCTTGAGCCATACACGCGCCGAGGATTCTTTCCGGCGGCCAGTGGCATAGGAACGGCCATGTTCATCAATTTTAGGTTCGGCAACAATGGTGGTTTCTGTTGCTGTTCCGGCATTGGTATCTTTTAATGCTTCTAGCGCGGCCATGCCCTCAGGCTGATCTGCCGGTGCTGAAGCGTTTTCAATCTGGTTTTCATCAGCCATGGTTTATCTCGCTGTGTTTTTAGGGTTCATTGCAGCAACATCCAGCTTTTGTGGTTGTTGCGCGGCATGGGGATGCTCATCGCCGGCATAAACATGTAAATGTTTCATGCAAAGACGACCAAGAGGCCCACGCGGGATCATCCGTTCAACGGCTTTGGTAATGACGCGCTCAGGAAACCGGCCATCAAGCAGTTTATCAGCGGTACGGGATTTGATGCCGCCCGGATAACCAGTATGCCAGTAATAGGTTTTCTGTGTACGCTTATTGCCTTTAAGCAGGATTTTTTCTGCATTAACAACAATAACATTGTCACCACAATCCATATTAGGAGTATAGCTAGGCTTGTGCTTGCCGCGCAGACGCATGGCGATTAATGAGGCTAGGCGCCCCAGAACCAGTCCTTCTGCATCAACAACGCACCAGTCCTTCTGAATATCGGCCGGAGTAGCCGAGAAGGTTTTGAATTTAGACATGTTAAATCAACCTTATGTGTTAAACTGAAGCGTTTTATAATCACCAGAACAACGCCTGTCAATGTATTATATTTGTGTATTTCAAATATATTTGTTATTTTTCAATGACTTATAAATACGGTTATATTTTACCACATAAAAGAACAACAAGATACCAGCAAAACAGCCAGAAACGGTCATTGCCCTGGGGGTTAGTTTCAGGCTAAAAATGATTAACAAAACACTGGAACAGACCTGACATGATCGTATTAATTGATAATTATGACAGCTTCACATGGAATCTGTGGCATTTCCTGTCTGATCTGGGGGCTGACGTAAAAACCGTTCGCAACGATGCCCTTGGCGTTGATGACATTATGGCCATGCAACCATCCGGCATTGTGCTTTCCCCGGGGCCGGCCACGCCGGATAAAGCCGGCATCTGC
>JAHEII010000077.1 GCA_024639485.1 Alphaproteobacteria bacterium | reverse complement strand
TGGCAGGGGCGTATTGATGATATTCTGTCGGCCAGATCAAAATGGGGCGTTAATAATTTTGGTAATGGCGAAAAAATCAATGTGGAATATGTTTCCGCTAACCCCACAGGGCCCCTTCATGCCGCCCATGCACGCGGGGCTATCATTGGTGATAGTCTGGCCAATTTGCTGGATATATGCGGCTATAACGTCACCAGAGAATATTATATTAATGATGCTGGCAAACAGGTTGAGATGCTGGCAAGGTCAGTTTTTACGCGCTACAAACAAGCGCTAGGTGATACATCGGCAGAAGTCCTAGAAGGCCAGTATCCGGGCGAATATCTCAAAGATACGGCCGCTAAACTGGTTGAAACTCACGGCGATACCTTACTTCACATGGACGAAGCCGAATGGTTGCCGTTGATCCGTCAGTTTGCCATTGATGATATGATGCAGTCTATAAAATCTGATCTGGAACGGCTCAATATCCACATGGACCGGTTTTCATCAGAACATCAGCTTGTCACTGATGGCGCGGTTGATGCGGCAATGAATACGCTCACTGACAAAGGGTTAATCTATCAAGGGGTGCTGGAAAAACCCAAAGCCGGCAATGCCGATGAATGGGAGCCACGGGAACAAATGCTTTTCCGGTCAACCGATTTTGGTGATGATGTTGATCGCGCCGTCAAAAAATCCGATGGGTCATGGACGTATTTTGCTTCTGATATTGCGTATCATCTGGATAAGCTAAATCGTGGGTCTGATACATTGATCAATATCTGGGGCGCTGATCATGGCGGCTATGTCAAGCGGATGAAATCTGCAGTTTCGGCATTTACCGGCAATAAGGACAGCTTGAATATTCAGCTGGTTCAGCTGGTTAAGCTGATGGATGGTGGCCAACAGGTGAAAATGTCAAAACGGGCAGGGACGTTTGTGACATTGTCTGATGTGCTTGACGCGGTAGGGCGTGATATTCTGCGTTTTATCATGCTTACCCGCCGCGCTGATCAAACTATGGATTTTGATTACGCGGAAGTCACAACACAATCCCGTGAAAATCCGGTTTTTTATGTGCAATATGCTCATGCGCGTGCCAGTTCGGTTTTGCGTCAGGATGAAGTCGCGCAAATCAATATGGCAGATGCTGATCTGGGATTACTAACAGATAGCAATGAAATGGCTTTAATCCGTCAACTGGCTAGCTTCCCCAGACAGGTTGAAGCGGCAGGGCAAGCCTTTGAGCCGCACCGGATAGCATTTTATCTGATGGACTTAGCAGCCAGTTTTCATGGATTGTGGAATAAAGGACGTGATGATGCCAGTTTACGCTTTATTACTGATGACCCTAAACTGACTGCGGCCAGATTAAAGCTTGTTGACGCAACAGCGGTTGTTATCAGAAACGGTTTTGCTATTCTTGGGGTTGAGGCCATTAAGGAAATGTAACCATCAATAGATGGCTTATCATAGATGAGTTGAGGATTTAATGCGTATCATTCTAATGCTTTTTGGTGGCGTGGCGGTGCTGATTGTTGCCGGGATTGGCTATGTCTTATTCATGTCACCGCAACAGATGGATGAGGTAGCCATTATCAAAGCCGATGAACGCCCATATAAAATCGTACCGGTTAATCCGGGTGGGGCAGATATCAAAAACACTGATAGCGCATTTCTTAATTCACTTGATCGGGATAACCAATCTCTCGAAGGCGGTGAACAGCTGCTTCCCGAAGACCCTGTGCCAGAATTGCCGCCCATTGATATTACAGCAGATATAGAACAACAAGCGGCTGACACGTCCGATGAAATGCCGGATGAAGTGCCTGATGAAATGTCTGGTGAAATGTCCGGTGAAATGTCCGATGAAGTGCCTGCTGATGCCATGATAGATGAAACCACCACTGATACAGCTTCAGCCAGTATTATTTCAGAAACAGATATGAATAACAGTAATGCAGATGCGGCGATGATCAATCAACCTGACGCTGATCAACCGCCAGTTCCGGAACCATTATCGGATACTACTTCCGGTGCGGAAACCAATTTGCCGCAAGACCCTGTTCAAACTGATACCGATACTGATATTGATATAAACAAAACAGCCAGTTCTGGTGTGCCTATTCCCAAGGCTGGCAAGAATCTAACCCGTCCAGATGAAAGCAAAACATCATTTTACCGGATACAGCTTGCGGCTTTTAAAAACGAAGGCAAAGCCATGCAGGTAGCCGCTGTTCTAATGAATAAACACATATCCAGACTGGATCAGGTTTCTATCGGCGTTATGCTGCATGATGCTGGGGAACAAGGTGTGTTTTATCGTGTCGTCACTGATCCAATGCCACGGGCGAATGCCAATAAATTATGCAATACGCTTAAATCTGTTGGGCAAGACTGTATTTTGCGGTCATGGAACTGATGATCAGAGGATGCGCGGTTCATGAATGATAGCTTTGATGATGATCTGACTGTTGCTGAAGCCAGACAAGCTGGCCAGTTATCGCTATTTCTGGTGCTTGATGGCTATGAAGGGCCTATCGATTTGCTGCTTGATCTGGCGCGTGATCAGAAAATTGATCTCACCCAGATTGCTATTCTGCCACTAGCGGAACAATATCTGGCTTATATTAATAATGCACGCGAACTGGATATTGAGGTAGCCGCCGATTATCTGGTTATGGCGGCGTGGCTGGCCTATCTGAAATCGCGGTTATTATTGCCAGACCCCGAACCCGAAGAACAGATGGAAACGCTGGATATGGCAGAAGCATTGCGCCGCCAGTTGTTGCAATTGGAAGCCATGCGGAAAGCCGGAAAAGAGCTGATGGCGTTGCCGCGATTAGGGGTGACACGTTTTAAAGGCGCACATCAGGAACAGTTTAATCCGGTCAATGTGGTATCCCATACCGCCACATTATTTGATTTGCTGCAAGCCTATGGCCAGATTGCCAGCCGCGAAGAAGCCAGCACATTAACCATTTCTGCCTCACATCTGTACTCGGTAGAAGAAGCCGTGGCAAGATTAGGTGATTTGATAAAATATGCCAAAGGCTGGAACAATCTGTTGTCCTTTTTGCCGCCAAACCTTAAAACGGAACTCGATCACCGGTCTGCCATAGCATCCCATTTCACTGCTACACTGGAAATGGTGCGTGACGGTCAGGCACAATTGCGACAGGATAATCAATTCGGGCCTATCTATCTGGCCTCCACGGAAGAACATATATAATGGATCAGACAAATCTTCATTATTGCCGGATTATTGAGGCGTTGATATTTGCATCACCAGATTCGGTGACGGATAAAATCATTCGTCAACATCTCCCCGATGATGCCACTTATGATGCGGTGATGGAACAACTGCTGAACCGGTATAGCGAAAATAGCGGCATAAACTTGATTAAATTCGATGGTAACTGGGCGATGCGAACGGCGGTTGATGTCGCCGAACATTTAAAAACTATCCGTGAAAGTGAAAAAACATTATCACGGGCGGCGCTCGAAACACTGGCCATTATTGCCTATCATCAACCAGTCACGCGTGCTGAAATAGAAGAAATTAGAGGGGTTTCCATATCTAAAGGAACACTGGATATTCTGCTTGAGATGGGATGGGTCAGACCCAAAGGCCGTCGCCGTACCCCCGGCCGGCCAATCACATGGGCAACAAGTGCCGGTTTTCTTGATCATTTCGGGCTTAGCCAGATCACCGACTTGCCGGGACTGGATGAGCTAAAGAAAACAGGATTGCTAACTGCCGGACAAACTATAAGCGATGTTATGCGCGCAGATGATTTATCACATGCTGTCACGGATGATAATGACGAAGATCAGCTAGAGCTGGATGAGCTTATTACCGAAGATGATATCGCTATTGATATGGCAGATGAAGCGGAAGATGAATGAAACGATGATTGAGTTTAAACAAATCAGCCATCAATACGGGCATGTGCCGTCGGTGCAGAATATTGACTTTACCGTTAATAGTCATGAAGTCGTCGGGTTGTTGGGGCCTTCCGGATGCGGCAAATCAACCATTTTACGATTAGCCGCAGGACTGGAAACACCATCAGCTGGTGAAATATGGTTAAAAGGGGAAAAAATAGCCGATGCTAAATCAACCATGCGCCCCGAAGATCGCGGCATTGGCATGGTATTTCAGGATTATGCTTTATTCCCGCATATGAATATTATGGATAATATTCTTTTTGCTCTGAACAGCCATAACAACGCTAATCTAAACAGTATCAAAAGACATCAAATGGCGATTGATGCCCTTGAGCAAACACATCTGACCGATTATCGCGATGCTTTACCGCATCAATTGTCCGGTGGCCAGCAACAACGCGTAGCGCTGGCACGTGCGCTGGCGCCGAATCCGGGGCTGATCCTGCTGGATGAACCATTTAGCGGGCTGGATAACCGGCTCAAAGAACAGATACGCGATGATATGTTGCATGTCCTGCGTGAGATTGGCACCGCGGTTTTGATCGTTACCCATGATAGCGAAGAAGCCATGTTCATGGCAGACCGTTTAATGGTCATGGAAAAAGGCTCAATCATACAGACAGGCGCACCTGTTGACGTGTTTTGCCGTCCTGATAATGCTTTCGTGGCTGAATTTTTTGGCGAAGTTAACCGTTTTGAAACTTCGGTTACTTCCGGTATGGCTGATACGCCTTTTGGATTATTTCCAGTAGACAATATTGATGATACCGATAATGCCATCATGATTATCCGTAACGATGGATTGATCATAGACCCACGCGGGGAAACCGCTGATGCTGTTGTTGTCGAAACAATAATGCTTGGCCGATATAGTATTGTTCATCTGGAACTATACTGGGAAAGAATAGGGGCGATGCATATTCATGCACGAGTACCCGGAATAACATGGTATGACGAAGGTACAGAAGTTTCTATTAAACTGGATAGCAGTCAGGTGTTTGTTTTCTCACAACAAGGATAAATAAAATCATCTTGTTGTAGTATCGGCAATATGTATATGATATCAGTGTTGAGTTAATTAATTTACAAAGAATGAGGTAAATATGTTTGGTGGCGCATTTGGAATCTGGCAATGGGTAATCGTATTGGTGATTGTACTATTGCTGTTTGGTGGTCGCGGAAAAATATCTAGTCTGATGGGTGATTTCGGCAAAGGGCTTCGGAATTTTAAATCGGGAATGAGCGGTGATGAAGATGGCACTCCATCTGATAACAGTGATGATCTGATCGAAGAAGAAGTAGCCGCCAAGCCTGCAACTAAAAAAACAGCCGCCAAGAAAACATCTGCTAAAAAACCAGCGGCTAAAAAAGCTACGGCGAAAAAAACAACAGCCCGTAAAAAAACAAAAGCTTAACTTAAGCATAGTTTTTAAAGGCTTCATGTGTCTATGGATGACCTATGTTAGATTTTGGATGGCAAGAAATTATTGTCGTGGCATTTGTCCTTGTGATCGTTGTTGGCCCCAAGGATATGCCACGCGCCTTAAAAAGTTTTACTAACGTTGTTGGTAAAATGCGCGGTATGGCGAATGATTTTCGTAAATCCATGCTTGAGGTCGCTGATCAGGAAGAATTTCGTGACGTTAAAAAAGCGTTAAATGAAACCAAAGCCGGATTAATCGAACAAACCAAAGACCCTATTAATTCTATCAAACAGGATATGGATGACGTTGCCAGCGATATTAATCTGACCGATACCGTTTCAACGGTTAAAGACACCGCATCGGTTATATCAGAAGATATGAAAACAACGCCCCCAAAAGCAATTAAGTCCCCGTCTAAATCCAAGCCTAAATCAACGGCTAAACCTAAATCACCAACAAAAACATCATAACCCATAACCAGTATTAAGCATTATGACCGATCAGGATAGTATTACCTCAGAAACCGAAGCCGATGAAGATGATAACGGCACTATGTCGTTGCTTGATCATCTAACGGAATTGCGTAACCGGCTTGCTATCTCAATGGGGATGTTCCTACTGCTGTTTCTTGCCTGCCTTATTCCATACGGATCGGCTAGCAACACCATAGCCACTCAGGTTCAGCTCTTTCTGCAACAACCGCTTGCTGACTGGTTTACTGATAACAACCTAGAAGGCCGGATGATTTTCACCGCCTTACACGAAGGTTTTTTCACCCAGATTAAAGTTGCTTTTTTTGCCGCGCTTTTTGTTTCCTTTCCGATTATTCTGCTTCAGGTATGGCGTTTTATTGCGCCCGGTCTTTATAAAAATGAACGCAACGCCTTTCTGCCCTTTCTTGTTGCTACGCCGTTGCTATTCTTACTGGGCGGGGCAATGGTGTATTATATGGTCATTCCGCCAGCGTGGAATTTCTTTCTGGGCTATCAATTTTCAGGGACGGAAAGCTCACTGCCAACCGAAGTCGAACCAAGGATCAGTGAATATCTGAGCTTGGTTATGCGGCTTATATTTGCCTTTGGTGTCGCATTTGAATTGCCGGTAGTGTTGATGCTATTGGCCAAGGTTGGCATTGTTACGGTGGCCGGATTACGGGCAAAGCGGCGTTATGCCATTGTCTTTTCTTTTATCGCGGCGGCTTTATTAACTCCGCCAGATGTAATCACTCAAGTCATGCTAGCCGTTCCGGTGATTTTGTTGTATGAAATATCCATTATTGCCATTTCATTAACGGTAAAACAGGAATATTCTGACGACGAAGATGACGATTAGATTACTCGTTGTTAGTGACAATACATAAGGATTTTTAGCATGCATGACATTCGGTATATCCGAAACCATCCCGATGATTTTGACTTGGCTATGGCTCGTCGTGGCATTCAACCTGTTTCCGCTGATATTCTATCCACAGATGAAAAGCGGCGTTCTATTCAAACAGAAATGCAGGAAAAACAGCAACGCCGTAACGAATTATCAAAAGAGGTCGGCAAGATCAAATCATCTGGTGGTGATGCTTCATCCTTAATCGAAGAAGTGGCGGCATTAAAACTGGCGCTTACCAATATGGAAGAACAGGATCGTGAGCTTGCCAACACGCTTGATAGCATGCTGATGGACTATCCTAATATCCTTAACGATGATGTTCCTGATGGCAGTGACGAAGATGAAAACCTGCTTATCCGCACGCATGGTGATGCTAATTTGCCGGACTTTACGGCACAGGATCATGTCGCATTAGGTGAGGGGCTCGGCATGATGGATTTTGCTATGGGAGCAAAGCTATCAGGAGCACGCTTTGTTGTTTTGAAAGGCGATTTATCACGCCTAGAACGCGCTATTGCGGCATTTATGCTGGATACACACACGCGTGAGTTTGGCTATACCGAATACCAACCACCGTATCTGGTCAAAAGCGAAACCATGGCTGGGACTGGTCAATTGCCCAAATTTGCCCTTGATCTGTTTCGCACAACAGATGATCGCTGGCTAATCCCAACCGCTGAGGTGCCGCTGACAAATCTGGTCGCTGGTGAAATACTGGAAGAAACCCGCCTGCCAATGCGAATGACGGCATATACCCCGTGTTTTCGCGCCGAAGCCGGTTCCGCTGGCCGTGATACACGCGGCATGATCCGTCAGCACCAATTTAGCAAGGTTGAGCTGGTATCGATTTGCCATCCTGATCATTCTGATGCTGAACTTGAACGCATGACATCATGCGCAGAAACGATTTTACAACATCTTGATCTGTCTTATCGGGTGATGAAACTCTGTTCGGGGGATACCGGTTTTTCGGCTAAAACAACCTATGATATTGAGGTTTGGTTGCCCGGCCAGAACGAAGGCAAGGGCATGTATAGAGAAATCTCATCCTGTTCGAATTGTGGTGATTTTCAAGCGCGGCGCATGCGGGCACGATACAAAAACGAAGAAAATAAATCCAATGAACTCGTGCATACGCTTAACGGGTCGGGGTTAGCGGTTGGCCGAACCATGATTGCTATTCTTGAAAACGGTCAATGCGCTGATGGTAGCATTGATCTGCCACCTGCTTTACATCCTTATATGGGTGGGCAAACCAAATTAGAAAGACATATATCATGAAGCCAACGGCAAGCGGCAAAGTCGGCCGTATACTTATATCTAATGATGACGGCATTAACGCCACCGGACTTAAGGTGATGGAAGACATTGCTTTGGCAATAGCGGATGAAGTCTGGGTTTTTGCCCCGGATGATAACTGTTCGGGATATGGCCGTGCGTTAACGCTAAAACGTGATCTGAATGTGACCAGACATGGTGATAAGCGGTTTTCATGCGATGGAACGCCTGCTGATTGTATGGTGTTGGCGCTTAATCATTTTATGAAATCTGCTATGCCTGATCTGATTTTGAGTGGTGTTAATCTGGGCATGAATATCGCTGATGATATCACCTGTTCAGGAACAATTGGCGCCGCATGGGAAGCAACAGTTCACGGGATACCATCAATCGCCGTTTCCCAGAAAATTAACCGTCAGAATATGCCGGTAGATTTGATGGACGCTTATGCTATCACGCGATCAGATGCCTTGCCTGTGATAACACAATTGATCCAGAAAGGCTGGCCAGAGGACGTGATTATGAACATCAATTTTCCGTCTGATACCCCCAAAGGCATTCGGCCTTTTCCGGTGGGGCGGCATAAAGCGTCTGATGAAATTGTTCCATCCGATACCGAAAATGCTTTCCGCATTGGGTTATTGCGGCAACGCCGGCATATCAATAAAGAAGACGATTATTTTGGTATCATGAATGATTATATCACGGTAACGCCATTAGCGCTGAATATGACCAGCCAACAAGAACTTGATGATCTCAAGGTTCTGTTTAATGACAGAAACGGATAAATTAAATCAGTATTTGATGGAACAACGTGCCCGACTGATCATGCTTCTGCGTGGGATGGGGATACGCGATAAAAATACATTATCGGCTATTGAATACACTCCGCGTGAAGCCTTTGTTCCTCAAGCGCTTCATCAACATGCTTACGATAATGTTTCACTGCCTATTCGTTATGGTCAAACCATTAGCCAGCCTTTTATTGTAGCATTAATGACAGCCCATCTGGAACTAACCGGCAAAGAACGTGTTCTTGAAATCGGTACCGGCAGTGGGTATCAGGCGGCAGTTTTATCCCATATTTGCCGCCGTGTATACACAATCGAACGTATCCGGCCGTTGCTGGTAGAAGCAGAAAGACGATTTAAGCAGTTAAAATTAACAAATATTACCAGCCGTTTAGCAGACGGACAATTTGGTTGGCCAGAAGCCGCACCATTTGATCGGGTTATAGTCACATGTGGCGCATCAGAAATTCCGCTTCACTTACTAGAACAAATCAAAGATGATGGTATTATGGTTATTCCGGTTGATAGTGAAAATGGTGACCAGATACTAAAAAAGGTGACATGGAACAAAAATAGAGACGCCGCTGTGATCACTGATATTATGGATGTTCGATTTGTTCCTTTGCTGCCTGATATTGATAATGGAGAGAGCTGATTATGCTGGTATCTAAAGTTGATATGATAAAACAGAAATCTGTTCTGCTAATGGCAGCGCTATCAATTATGCTGTGCTTTATTCTATCGGCATGCCAGACAACAGAACGGTCAGCGTTACCCGTTATTAATGCACCAAACCGCGTGGACACCAAAGACGTGCCGCCAGATGGCATTGTTCCCGTTGAACCGGGAGATACGATCTATACGATGGCTAATCGCTATGGCGTAACGCCGCGTAAAATCATCCTTGGTAATGAACTTACACCGCCATATCTACTGGATGGTCTAACGACTTTAATATTACCAAAACCGCGTAATCATAAGATAAAGCCGGGGGATACGCTGGATGCTCTATCAGAACGCTATGCCGTAACGCGCCATGAATTAATTCGCATCAATCAATTAAAATCACCATATACACTGCGCCCCGGTACAACTTTGGTGATCCCGAGAACGCTGGATTATTCCATGCTTGATTTACCGGGAATATCCCCTAGCGATAAGATCAAGGTCATGCCGGGGGCGGAATTACCGGCAAACACAAATACCGCCGCCACGTCTGCGGCCGATCCTGTGGCCACATCACCGGTTGCGGCTGGTGCTTTGGCTTTTGGCTGGCCAGTAAATGGTCAGGTTAATGGCCAGATTATCGAATCCTTTGGTCTGGTAAGCAGTGGCGTTAAAAATGACGGAATAAAAATTGCTGGCAACAATGGCGATGCGGTTGTTTCATCATTTGATGGAACGGTGGCATTTATCGGCAAGGATTTGAAATCATTTGGTAACATGATTCTGATCAAGCACAAAAATGGCTGGATAACGGCCTATGCCCATCTAGGGGATATTGGCGTTACCGAAGGCCAGAATATCCGCAAAGGGGAAACGATTGGTTCTATTGGGCAAAGCGGTAAGGTCAAACAACCACAATTACATTTTCAGATCAGAAAATCCCGCCAACCGGTTGATCCGCTTCTGTACATATCCTAAATCGTGATAGCTATACCAGCCTCACCAGCCGCATGTGTTATAAATTGCCATGCAACGCGACCAGATCGGCTCCCGCGTGTGATTGACCATGCTAATGCCTCATGATGCAAATTTGACCGTTCATCCGTTTGTGTCGCCAGATTGATAGCATCTGCATAGGCATTAATCATGGCCAGATAAGTGTCTTGATCAATAGAGTGAAACCCTAACCAGAGCCCGAAACGATCAGATAGAGAAACCTTTTCTTCTACGGCCTCAGACGGATTGATGGCGGTTGAACGCTCATTATCAATCATTTCCCTTGCCATCAGATGCCGGCGATTTGATGTTGCGTAAAAAATCACATGCTCAGGCTTGCCTTCGATCCCGCCCTCTAGCACGGCTTTGAGCGATTTATATGATGTTTCCGCGCCTTCAAATGCCAGATCATCACAAAACACGATAAACCGCTTGTTTTTATGCTGGTTAAGAAGAAACAATAATCGCGGCAGGCTATCCAGGTCTTCGCGGTGAATTTCAATCAGAATAATATCATGGGATGCCGCTATATCAGCATGAACGGCTTTCACAAGTGAGGATTTGCCAGTTCCACGCGCGCCCCACAGCAACGCGTTATTTGCCGGATATCCATTGGCAAAGCGTTGGGTGTTTTTATAAAGACTATCAGATTGATGATCAATTCCCTGCAATAGCGTTAACGGGATATGATTAACCTTATCTACAGCTTGAAACTGATCGGGACTGGCTTGCCAGACATAGGCTTGATGCGCATCTGATAAAACAGGCATCTGTCCGGTTTCAGTCATCTGTTCCAGCGCATCTGCTATGCGGCGAAGTTCAATTATCATATCATCAGTTAGGTCTTGCATAGCTCCATTATGCGTGGGTTCAGTCTGTCGTCAATGCGGATATGTATTATCTATGCAGAAAAGACTGGAATCATGATAAAATAGCGCATTTGCGTTTGCCTTTGGCCAGCGCATAGTTGTATGTTGTTGGTGCTATTTTATTAACGTTATGGAGCTAATCATGATCATTTCCCCAGCCTATGCACAAGCAGCTGGCGCCGGTGGAGCAGGCGGCATTTTTGGTGCACTTCTGCCATTTTTTCTGATCTTTGTCGTTTTCTATTTTCTTCTGATCCGGCCACAACAAAAACGTGCCAAAGAACATCAGGCCATGGTCAGCAACCTGAAAAAAGGTGATTTCGTCATCACAGCAGGTGGTATTTCCGGTAAAGTCACGAAAGCTGCTGATGGAAATGAATCTGTTGATGTTGAAATTGCCAAAGGGGTAAGCGTTAGCATCCTGCGTCACTTTATTTCCGAGTGCCGTGACAAAGAAGGCCGTGTGCTTTCTGGTAATGCCCAACAAAATCAGAACGCTAAATAATTTTCCGTTCTGACCCCGAATTTTAATAGATTGCTGGTATAAATGATACGCCTTTCCACATGGTTTTATAACCTTACCATTCTTGTTGTCGTAATTGCGGCATCTGTTGCGGTAAGCACGGTTGTTTTGCGTGATGATGATGGGGGGGGAATTGGTGTAAATCTGGGTCTGGATTTACAAGGCGGATCATATCTGTTGCTAGAAGTAGATATGGATTCCGTTGTGCAGGAACGCATGGATAATCTGGGCGAAACAATCCGGACCAGCATGCGGAACAAACGCATTGGCATTAGTAATCTATCTGTTTCGACTGACCGTTTAAGCTTCCAGTTGCGTGATGAATTACAATTTGTAGAAGCCAGAGATATTCTGAATGGTCTTATTGCGCCTGAGATGCGCGTCACCATCTCAGAAACCACGTTATCTGTTGCATTTGATGAAACCGGTTTGTCGCAATTAACAACCATGACAGTCGGACAAGCGATTGAGATTGTTCGCGCCCGTGTCGATGAAACCGGAACAAAAGAACCTGTTATCCAGCGGCAAGGCAATAACCGTATTCTATTACAGTTGCCGGGGGTTGATGATCCGGAACAGGTCAAATCCCTGCTTGGTAAAACAGCAAAATTGGGCTTCCAGCTTGTTGATATATCAGCCAGTGCGGAATCAGTAAAAGCATCCGGCCGTGTGCCGCCGGGGTCTGAATTATTGCCATCGCGCGATAATCCGGATGAACATTATTTGCTGAATAAACGTGTTCTGATCAGCGGGGAAATGCTTGAAGATGCCCGCCCATCATTTGACGGTCAAACGAATGAAGCGGTGGTGTCATTCACCCTTAATTCCACCGGTGCTGAACGGTTCGGGCGTGTTACCGGACAGAATATAGGGCGGCCATTTGCCATCGTGCTTGATAACGAAGTCATTTCAGCCCCAGTGATCAGATCGCAAATTTTTGCAAATGGTCAGATATCAGGCGGTTTTTCAGTAGAAGAAACAAATGAACTTTCACTGCTATTACGTTCAGGCGCGTTGCCAGCACCATTGCTTGTTGTCGAAGAAAGATCAGTAGGCCCCGGATTAGGTAGTGATTCCGTCAAAGCCGGACAGGTAGCATCAATTGTTGGTTTAGCAGGGGTCGCAATATTTATGATTTCCAGTTATGGCATGGTTGGTTGTCTGGCCGTTATTGCCGTCTTTATCAATATGCTATTGTTATATGGCCAGCTATCCATTCTGGGTGCTACGTTGACATTGCCCGGCATTGCCGGAATTGTGCTAACGATTGGTATGGCAGTGGATGCCAATATTATCATTTTTGAACGCATAAAAGAAGAATTGCGGGCTGGTATAAAACTTGCCACGGCTTTTAAAACCGGATTTAATCAGGCCACCGGAACAATCATAGACGCTAATTTGACCACATTAGCGGCGGCGTTATTTCTCTATTTCCTCGGATCCGGGCCGATAAAAGGATTTTCCGTCACTATTTCTGTTGGCGTTATTTCATCCATGTTCTCAACTATTATCGTGATGCGGGTGCTTCTGGCCATTTGGATAAATACCATAAAACCTGACAGCATCCTGATCTCTAAGCAGGATATCGGAGCAAATTAACATGGCTATATTACGGTTTCTTCCTGCAAATCTGAATATACCTTTCATGAACGGAAGGGTTTATTCTTCGGTTTTTTCCGGATTACTGGTTGCTGGTTCCATTCTAGTCTGGCTAATGGTTGGCTTGAATACCGGTATTGATTTCCGTGGCGGTTTCGTCATTGAGGTGAAAACACTGGAAGGCGCGGCAAATGTTGAAGAATTGCGTGAAGAACTTGGTGATCTTAATCTTGGCGATATCAGCTTGCAGGAATTTGGCAGCGATAGAGAAGTTCTGATCCGCGTTCAATCACAAGACGAAGGCATGGCCACCGATTTAAGCGATGCCAATAAGCAAGCCATCCAGCTAGTGCAAGAACAGATTGCTGATCGATATGAAATCCGGCGCACTGAATTTGTTGGTGCTGTTGTTGGTGATGAGCTCCGTAGAAATGCGATTTATGCCGTTATTGCCGCGCTGGGATCAATCATGATCTATATATGGTTCCGGTTTGAATGGCCATTTGCCATATCCGCTATTCTGGCACTGGCGCATGATATCATTACAACAATTGGGCTATTCTCGCTTTCGGGAATTGAATTTAATCTGGCCACGGTCGCGGCGCTTCTAACCATTGCCGGATATTCGATTAATGACACCGTGGTGATTTTTGACCGGATCAGGGATAATCTTAAAAAATATAAATCATGGGATAACGATACGATTATCAATACATCCCTAAGCCAGACCATTTCACGCACATTGATGACATCAATCACCACATTGATTGCACTTTTGGCGATTTATTTCTTTGGTGGCGCTGTTCTTGGTGGTTTTGCCCTTGCCATGATCTGGGGGGTGCTAATCGGGACATATTCCTCGATTTATGTGGCATCCACCATCCTGTCACGGTTTGATCTACGGCCATCTGATGATGATGACATGCTACCCACACATGAGCGCAATGACCCAAAATCATAAAACAAACACACCGATTATTACGGATTATGATCAGAATGGATTTATCATTGATCATGTTGAGTTTCGTGGTGCTGTTGCTATTCTGGGCGCAGATGCGGTGGGTTATGCAATTACAGATATAAAAGTAGCTAATGAAGCCACCATTTCAGCGGATGATTTGAATATATTTTCAAACTTAGGCGAAGACCCGCATCTGTTGATAATTGGTATCGGTGCAACGATGAGCCATCCATTTATGGATTTACGGAAAAAATGTCAGCAGATTGGCCTCAAAGGTGAGATTTTGCCAACTGGTGCGGCTTGCCGAACATGGAATTTGCTACTTTCCGAAGGTCGTAAGGTCGCCATGATCGCTGTACCTGCTAGCAAGAAAATCGTCGAATAATGGCAGAAAGCAGCGTGTCCTCTCTGCGTCATGAGTTTCCGGCACTTGCGCTTGCTATTGCTTTTATTCCGCGCCATAGCCGTTCTGTATATGCAGATATGTTTCTTTTATGGATGGAAGCACGAAGAGCGACTTATGCTAACGAGGCCATGATAGCGGCCGTCCGTTTAGCGTGGTGGCGTGATGCTATTGTAAATCAACAAAGTCAGTCCGTGCCGCTGGCGGATCGCTTGCTGGTGCTAGGGAAATCGCATCCAGATATGCTGGCAGCTATAACGGATGCCTTGGATCAGATGATATCACTGCTTGCTGGTGGCGCGGATAAATCGGATGCGCTGGCTATCTGGAATAAAACCATAGCAAAGCAAATAATAATCTGGTCACAAGATAACCAGCAATTAGGCCTAGTTCATGATCAGGCCAGTCAAATATTGCATGTACTGGATCAAAATCTGCTTGGTCATACCGATCAGCCCATGGCCGTATATTCAGGCAAAGATATGGTGTTCCGCCTAATTATCTGGCTGACTCAAGACCCGACACGGTTATATTATCCGGATCAACAGCCTTTATTGGCATTAAAAATGTCTATGGCTGTGATGTTGCGGCGGATGTAAAACGGATACAATTATGCCAATTGATCAGACCAGCCAGCTAAAGCATTCAACGCACGGTTTGCCATAAACGCCTTTCTATCAACGCCTTTGAGTTTGCGGCGTTTGCCATTGGCTGTGATAACGACAGATTCGCTTTCTGTTGGCGGCGGAAATAATCCGAAATTGATATTCATGGGCTGGAAACTATCGCTTTCTGCCCCACCGGTAATATGATGTAGCAATGCCCCATGTGCTGTTTCAGCTGGCGGCAACGTGAATGTGGTATTATTTGCTTCAGCAGTTGCCATACGGCCAGCCATTAATCCGGTTGCCGCGGATTCAACATAGCCTTCCACGCCGGTAATCTGGCCTGCAAAACGAATATTAGGGCGGGATTTTAGCCGCAATTGTGCGTCCAGTAGGACAGGAGAACGGATAAACGTATTTCT
>JAHEII010000165.1 GCA_024639485.1 Alphaproteobacteria bacterium | reverse complement strand
AATTTGCCGATGCACGGTCGGGTTTTCAATCGGCATAAACACCTCAACTCTGCGATCCAGATTACGCGGCATCAAATCCGCTGATGAGATATACACCCGCGCTTGTGGTGACGGCAAAGTCACGCCATTAGCAAACACATAAACCCGCGCATGTTCAAGAAACCGGCCAATCAGCGATCGTACCTTGATCTGCTCGGACAGCCCCTTAACACCCGGCCGCAAACAACATATGCCCCGAACAACCAGCTCAACCGGAACGCCTGCCTGTGAAGCCTTGTAAAGCAATTCAATAGCATCCCGGTCAACCAGTGAGTTCACCTTAATCCAAATGCCTGAAGGCTTGCCTTCATTAGCCGCTTTGATTTCGGCTTCTACTGCCGCAACAAATTGCTCACGCGCAGTAACAGGTGCAAAGATTACCTTATTCAGTTTTTGCGGCTGGACATATGATGTCATGAAGTTGAAAATCCGGACAATGTCAAAACAGATATCGGGATCACAGGTAAAAAACGATAAATCCGTATATATTTTTGCTTTGGACGGATGATAATTACCGGTGCCACAATGAGCATAACTCCGCAACCCGTTTTCTTCTTGCCGGACGACCAGCGATAGCTTGGCATGGGTTTTCAAATCAACAAAACCATATACAACCTGCACCCCTGCCCTTTCCAGATCACGGGCGAGCCGGATATTTACTTCTTCGTCAAATCTTGCCTTGATCTCAACCATTGCAGTAACGGATTTACCCTGTTCAGCTGCTGATATCAGCGCTCGCACAATGGGCGAATCAGGCTGGGTACGGTAAAGCGTTTGGCGGATGGAAACCACTTTCGGGTCTTCGGCCGCTTGCCGCAAAAACTGGAGCACGACATCAAAGCTTTCATAAGGATGGTGAACCAGAATATCTTTTTCCCGAATAGCGGCAAAACAATCCCCCCCAAAATCCCTGATCCGTTCCGGAAACCGTGCCGCATATGCTGGAAAACGCAGTTTATCATTGCCAGCATTACAAATCTGGCTCAGATCAAATAAGTCAATCATGCCGCCCACATAAAACCGGTCATCTTCGGATACTTTTAATTCTTTTGCCAGAACATCAATTAACCGGCTTGTTCGGTCAGCCGATAATTGCAATGCAATCACATTGCCGCGCCGCCGTGCCCGCAACGCATTTTCAAACGTCGCAACCAAATCTTCGGCTTCTTCGTCATATTCAATTTCCGAATCCCTCAAGACACGGAACAGAACATGATCCATCAATTCATGCTGGGGGAAAATCTCATCAAGATTGAGCAGAATGGCATCTTCCAGAGTGATAAACCGATCCCGATCACCGGGCAGACGGCAAAACCGCTTAATCACTGGCGATAACATGATCAGCGCGGTTTTATGCTTGTTCTTGGCTTCCATCAGATCAAGAAACATCCCCAGGCCTTCGTTAGCAATAAACGGGAATGGATGCGCCGGATCAAGTGTTTGTGGAGTGATAATCTGTATCACTTCATTAAAGATAAATGATTTCACATGAGCTTTATCAGCTTCATTCAGCTGTTCAGGCGAAACAATACTAACCCCATGATCAGATAATGCGTCAAACAGCACTGGCAAAATCACCTGTTGCTGTGCCAGAAGATGCCGGATACGGGCATCAATTTCTTTTAGCTGGCGTTGGGGTGAGACAAAACTGTTATAATAATCCAGTTTGTTGCCGCGTGTGACCAGATGCTTTAAGCCAGCCACGCGTACCATGAAAAACTCATCCAGATTACTGGCAGAAATAGCCAGAAACCGAAGCCGTTCCAGCAAGGGGTGGTGGGCATTATCGGCTTCTGCCAATACACGCTCATTAAAGGCCAGCCATGATAACTCACGATTAATCAGATGAAATTCTTCTTCGATTTCCAGTGGCGGTATAGCCAGAGTTTGCGTCAGCGCATCCTGATTAACACATGCCGCCATTGCATCTGTCGCGGCAAGATGGTGGTTGTCCTGTTTTTGTTTATTTTTTTCCATGTCTGTCATTTCCTATTTTTAATCTGAAATGACCGAAACAGCAAGCCGTGACTCGCCCCGTGACTCGCCATATACCTTTGGGATTCGCTGGAACACATTGGAACAACAGAGTCATATAGCCAAGGAATATCAGTCATGATATAATAGCCATTATGAATCATTCAGACAACACTAATGCTAACCCCGCTGTTTCAGGCACTATTATCGCGCCATCCATTCTGGCCGCTGATTTCGGGCATTTGGCCGAACAGGTGCGCGGTGTAGCCGATGCTGGCGCAGACTGGATTCATCTTGACGTGATGGATGGGCATTTTGTTCCTAATATTTCTTTTGGAGCGCCGATTATTGCGGCGCTACGGCCAGTCACTGATTTGCCATTTGACTGCCATTTGATGATTGCACCAGCAGAACCATTTCTTGCTGATTTTGCCAAAGCGGGAGCTGACCGGATTATTGTCCATGTCGAAGCCACACAACATCTGGATCGGGCGCTTCAGATGATTACTGATCTGGGATGCACCGCCGGGGTTGCGATTAACCCTGCCACTCCGATTGATACCGTTAGCCACGTTCTTGATCGTGTTGATCTGGTGTTATTAATGACAGTTAATCCGGGATTTGGCGGGCAGTCCTTTCTGCACTCTGTGTTACCCAAAATCACGGCCATGCGCGCCATGATTGGTGATCGTGATATCAGAATAGAAGTAGATGGCGGCATTAATGCGGACACCGCTAAACTGGCACTGGCCGCTGGCGCTGATACTCTGGTAGCTGGCTCAGCCATATTTTCCGGCAGATCTGATCAATGGGCTGGCCATATCACAGCTTTACGCGGTTAATTCTCTCACACACAACTTGCTAATATGGGCGAACGATAAAAACAGTTTGCCAAAATTTGTCTTCTTTGCTCATAATCAAATGATAATAAGCCCAAAGGAGGCGATGCCATGTTAAGCGAAAGCCAAAAAGCCTTTTTCTGGGAACATGGCTATCTGGTTGTAGAAGACGCGGTTAGCGCTGAGCAATTAGTGCAGTTAAAAAATACGTTTTCCGACTGGGTAGAAGATAGCCGCCAACATGATTCTGCTTACGGAACATTATCAGATGGGCGACCGCGTTTTG
>JAHEII010000060.1 GCA_024639485.1 Alphaproteobacteria bacterium | reverse complement strand
TGTATCCGGCGGAAACTTTCATGCGGAACCTGTTGCCTTTGCCGCTGATCAGATTGCGCTGGCTATTGCCGAAACCGGCTCGATTAGCCAACGCCGTATCGCGCTTATGGTTGATCCTAATTTATCTTTCCATCTTCCGCCATTTCTGACCCCGAAGCCGGGGCTTAATTCCGGTTTCATGATTGCAGAAGTCACATCAGCGGCGCTGATGAGCGAGAACCGGCATCTGGCAAATCCATGTTCAACCGATAGCACCCCGACATCCGCAAATCAGGAAGATCATGTCAGCATGGCGGCACATGCCGCAGTAAGATTAATGCGCATGACAAAAAATCTGGCGCATATCATTGCTATTGAATCACTGGCCGCCACTCAGGGGATTAATTTCCGCAAGCCACTAGAAACAAGTCCCATCTTACGTTCAGTCATGGCCGCAATCAGACAGCATATTCCCGCCCTCGAAGACGACCGGTATATGGCCAGAGATATCAATATAATGACACAGCTTATTCGTGATGGGCTTCTTATTGAAAGCGCCGGAATAGACCATTTTTTTGATGCAACATCATCACCCAAAAAATAAGAGCATTCTAACAGATAGCACCCCCATACATGCGAGAGATTGGCAGGAGAAACAAATGACAGATACTAAAATCAACCCACGGCATAATATTCGGGAAATTTATCCCGATACAGGTACAGAACTTACTGCCAAAAGCTGGCTGACCGAAGCGCCATTGCGAATGCTGATGAATAATCTGCACCCCGACGTTGCGGAGAACCCCCATGAGCTTGTTGTCTATGGCGGCATTGGTCGGGCGGCGCGAACATGGAAAGATTTTGATGCTATCGCCGCTAGTTTGCGTGATCTGGAAGACGACCAGACTTTGCTGGTTCAATCTGGCAAACCTGTTGGGGTGTTTCAAACCCATTCCAATGCCCCGCGAGTGCTGATTGCGAATTCCAATCTGGTGCCAAACTGGGCCACATGGGATCATTTCAATGAGCTGGATCGCAAGGGTCTTGCCATGTATGGCCAGATGACCGCCGGATCATGGATTTATATTGGCACACAGGGCATTGTTCAGGGAACTTATGAAACGTTTGTTGAGGCTGGCCGCCAGCACTATGATGGCAATCTGACTGGCCGCTGGATTCTGACTGCCGGACTTGGTGGTATGGGCGGGGCGCAACCACTGGCCGCAGTTATGGCTGGTGCCTGCTGTCTGGCCGTGGAATGTGATGAAACGCGCATCGATATGCGGCTCAAAACAGGATATCTGGACGAAAAAACCGATACCCTTGACGGTGCTATCAGGCAGATTAATGAATGGACAGCAAAAGGCGAGGCAAAATCCATTGGCCTAATTGGCAATGCCGCAGAAATATTCCGCCAGATTTATGATCAGGGTATCCGGCCGGATATCGTGACCGATCAAACCAGCGCCCATGATCCGATTAATGGATATTTGCCGGTTGGCTGGTCGCTAGCGGATTGGCGTAGCAAGCGTGAATCTGACCCTAAAGCTGTTGAGGCAGCCGCGCGTGCTAGCATGAAAACCCATGTTGCCGCTATGGTTGATTTCTGGAATGCCGGAGTTCCAACACTGGATTACGGCAATAATATTCGTCAGGTAGCCAAAGAAGAAGGGCTGGAAAACGCGTTTGCCTTTCCGGGTTTTGTGCCAGCTTATATCAGACCATTATTCTGCCGTGGCATTGGGCCATTCCGGTGGTGTGCATTATCCGGTGACCCCGAAGACATCTATCGCACCGACGCTAAAGTCAAAGAGCTGATTGATGACCCGCATCTGCATAACTGGCTAGATATGGCGCGTGAGCGGATACATTTTCAAGGTCTTCCCGCGCGAATTTGCTGGGTTGGCCTTGGCCAGCGGCATAAACTTGGCCTTGCCTTTAATGAAATGGTTCGAAACGGTGAGCTGAAAGCTCCGATTGTTATTGGCCGTGATCATCTGGACAGTGGTTCAGTGGCCAGCCCTAACCGTGAAACAGAATCCATGCGCGATGGCAGTGATGCGGTTAGCGACTGGCCATTATTAAACGCCTTGCTTAATACCGCATCCGGAGCCACATGGGTATCTTTGCATCATGGCGGCGGTGTTGGTATGGGCTTTTCCCAACATTCCGGCATGGTCATTTGCTGTGATGGATCAGTAGACGCCGATGCCCGACTGGAAAGAGTGCTGTGGAATGATCCGGCAACAGGCGTGATGCGTCATGCCGATGCCGGTTATGATGATGCGCTGGCATGTGCCAGAGAGCATGGTTTAAACTTACCTTCGATTTTGAATGATTAGAGGATATTATGCATTATGCACCCGGGATTGATGATTGCCCCTTACCATTTTCACCGTTCAAATCATGCACCGTACCACGGCCAATTGGATGGCTGTCTACTATCTCAACGGATGGCGTGCCGAACTTGGCGCCATATAGCCAGTGGCAGAATCTGACTTTTGATCCGCCTATGGTGATGTTCGCCGCTAATCAGCTGAGCAATGGCACACGCAAACATACCGTTGTTAATGCCGAAGAAACCGGCTGGTTTGTCTGGAATATGGCTACCTATGATCTGCGTGAGGCGGTTAATATTTCAGCCATGGAACTTGATGCCAATGAAGATGAATTTCTGCGTGCTGGTGTCACGCCTATTTCATGCATTGATGCCCCATGTCCACGCGTAAAAGAAAGCCCGGCGCATTTTGAATGCCGGTATCTATCCACGCATCGGCTAAAAGGCAATTCAGCACATGGATGGGTTGAAGTCGTTTATGGTGAGGTTGTGCGTATTCATGTGAATGATGATGTCATTACGCCAGAGGGTAAGCTGGATATTCCACGCATCCGGCCTTTGGCAAGGTTGGGATATTATGACTATACCTCTGTCACCGATGTATTTGAAATGCGTATTCCGGGGGCGTCAGGTAAAGCCGCAGACGGGCTGGAAGGAAAGAGCAGTTAGTAAAAAGATGTTTGATTGACATTATTAAAAATTCTAAAATAATATGTGCATACTTATTGAATCATTTCTAAAAACTCTAACAGGGGGAAACTATGTTTAAAAAGATAATATTTCCAATCATTGCCGGAGCGATGTCACTAGCTAGTTATGCTGGCATTGCCAGCGCTGAGAACATTAAAATCGGTTTTAATGTACCGTTAACCGGATTTGCGGCGGCCGATGGTCAATCCGCACTACATGGTGCTGAGCTAGCTGTTGAGCAGGTCAATGCTAATGGTGGTGTTAATGGCAGTATGCTGGAATTAGTCGTTTATGACGATCAGGCCAGCCCGAAAGAAGCGGCACCACTTGCTATTAAAATGATCACGCAGGATGAGGTTGTTGCTGGCGTATCAGGAAGTTATTCCGGTGCAACGCGCGCGGCCGCAACTATCTTTTCTGAAAACAGCGTTCCATATATTTCTGCTTACGCTATCCATCCTGACATTACCCGTGCGGGTGACTATGTGTTTCGGACATCATTCATGGGCGAAGTTCAGGGTCGCGCCGGTGCTAAACTGATTGGCGAGATGCTAGGCAAAAAGCGCGTCACCATGATTACGCTGAACAATGATTTCGGGATTTCATTGGCCAATGGTTTTAAGGATAAAGCCGGTGATTTTGGAATTGAGATTATTTCCGAATATGAATACAGCATTAAAGATCGGGAATTTGGTGCTATTGTATCCAAAATCAAATCCGAAAATCCCGATGCTATCTATGCAAGCGGATATTTCTTTACTGCCGGCCCACTGGTCAGACAGCTTCGTGCCGCGGGTATCAATCAACCAGTTGTCGGACAGGAAGGCTATGATAGCCAGAAGTTTATCGAAATTGCCGGTGATGCATCCGAAGGCGTCATGATCACAACGTCACTGGATCGGGATTCTTCTAATCCGGTAACGCAATCATTCATCGAAGGGTTTTCAAATAAAGCCGGATATCCGGCTGATATGGTCGGTGCATCCGGGCATACGGCTATTCTGGTTCTTGCGGACGCATTGTCACGCGCTGGAAACACGGATAAGGCAAGTCTGCGTGATGCGATTGCGTCCACAAATCTGGAAGCATCAACAGGCCAGATTTCGTTTAATGCTCTTGGTGAAGTGCAAAAAGATGTGCAGGTTCAAGTCGTCCGCGATGGTAACTGGCATCATCATTCCGTTGTAAGCGATGCTGTATTGCTTGCTCCACCAGCAGAATAATCTTTTCTTAACTTTGAACAAACAGGAACCAGTATCTGGTTCCTGTTTTAGGATACTGCCATGCTTGCAATTGATATCCTTATTCAGGGATTTATTCAGGGTTCTATCTATGCTCTCATCGCATTAGGATTAACACTGGTTTATGGATTGCTTCGTATATTACATGTAGCTCATGCATCACTGTTTACTCTTGGTGGATATCTGGGTGTTCTGATAACGAACGCCACTGGCAGCCTGTTTCTTGCCTTAATACTGGCCATGATTGTGGTAGGATTTGTCGGGATGCTTAGCTATCGCATTCTATATCGTCCGCTATTGTCGCAACCCCCATTAATTGCCCTGATTGCGTCAATCGGGATTTTTATCGCATCCGAAGAAATATTCAGGATCATTTTTGGCCCCTTCAGTATTTCCTATGTCGCAGCACCGCTTCAGAACCAGATTGAAATATTACCCGGAATATCAATGAGTGAGGCGCGCATCATGGTTGTTCTGCTTGCCTTTGTTTTATTGTTGGGGGTGAACTGGCTATCCAGACGAACACGCCTCGGCATCGCTACCCGTGCTACTGTTGTTGACCCCGATATGGCTATGAGCAGTGGCGTGAATGTGGATGTCATACGTTATTCTATCTTTTTCATTGGTTCGGCCTTTGCCGCCGCCGCTGGTGTCATGGTGTCACTATTAAACAATTTGGTTGAACCTACAATGGGCGCGGTTCCGTCTTATAAAGCGCTGGCCATCATTGTGCTTGGTGGATTAGGTAGCGTTCGCGGTGCGCTGATTGCATCGCTATTATTAGGAATTATTGAAACATTCGGCACGATATATCTGGATGATCTTCTGGACAGGGATTCTATTGCTTTTGCCTTTTTAATTCTTGTGTTGATGATCCGCCCTAAAGGTATTTTTTCAAAAGGATAGTCGCATGGCTTATGAAATGATTGTTCTGACAAATATGCTGATTGCTATCCTTTTTGCGCAATCCCTCAATTTGATCACAGGTTTTTGTGGGCAGGTTAGTCTTGGCCACGCTGCTTTTTTAGGGATTGGTGCTTATACCAGCGCCATGCTGACTAAAGCCGGATGGCCGCTTGCCGCTACATTTATTCCAGCCATGGTTGTCGCCGGAATGATAGGCGTGATTGTTGGGGCGGCATCATTACGGGTACGCCATGACTTTCTGGCTATTACAACCATGGGGGTTTCGTTTCTGTTTACCGGCATTATCCGCAAACAGGATATGCTAGGCGGTGAGATGGGTATCGCTGGTATTCCTGCGGCTTATGGCGGCCGTGTCGGATTACTGTTGATGACTTTATGTCTGACTATTCTGTTTATTACTATCATGATTTATGTGAAGCGGTCATGGATGGGTTTCGTTTTTGAAAGCATTGCCGAGGATGAGGATACTGCTGGCGTTTTAGGTATTGATGTTCGCCGTTTCAAATTATTTGCCTTTGTTCTAGGCACGGCCGGCGCAGGTCTTGCTGGCGCACTTTATGCGCATCAAGTGCGGTTTATCGGGCCGGATAGCTTTGGCTTTGTTGAATCTGTCACGGTGTTATCAATGGTTATTGTTGGCGGGATTGGTTCTATCTGGGGCGTGACTATTGCGGCGGCATTGTTATCAGTCATGCCACAATTTTTTCAGGTTATTGATGATTATAAATTGCTGGTTTACGGGTTACTTCTGTTCTTTGCCATGCGGTTTCTGCCTGATGGTCTGGGCGGTCTGGCAAAACGGTTTCGCCAGAAAAGGAATCCGGACAGAAGCCCCGAAAGGAGTCAGGCATGATAGCCGCGAAGACATCATCGCTATTGCTTGACGTTAAGAATGTCACTGTCACCTTTGGCGGACTTAATGCCGTGGATGGCGCCAGATTAGCGCTGGAAGACAATCAGCTGTTGGGCTTTATCGGCCCTAATGGTGCCGGAAAAACAACCTTGATGCGGGCTATTATCGGCATGTTAACGCCATCCTCTGGTCAGATTATTCTGGATGGTCAAGATATTTCTAGCCGCCGCCTTGTTGATCGGATCAATCTTGGAATGGCTTTAGCACAGCAAATTATCAAACCATTAAAGGATATGACCCTACTTGATAATGTTGCCCTAGCCGCTGGCAGTGGCAAATTGCTCTCGCCTATAAAAGCCATGATACATCGGTCGCGTCAGCATGAACAAGATATCGCCCATGGCTTATTGACTGAGGTGGGATTAGCAGATGCCATTTATAAATATCCGGCCGAATTGCCGCTTGGCTTTCTCAAACGGCTTGAAGTCGCCCGCGCGTTAGCCCGCCAACCCAAAGTTCTTCTGCTTGATGAACCTTTAGCCGGATTGAGTATAAAAGAAGCCGAAGATATGGCTGATCTGATTATGGGGCTTCCCTGCAAGGGGCGCGGCGTTATTCTGATTGAGCATAATTTATCCCAAGTTCGGCGCATTTGCAAAACGCTATATGTTCAGAATAATGGTCGCCCGCTTGCATTTGGCGCAACCGAAGACGTTCTTGAAAAACGCGAGGTTCAGATGGCCTATCTAGGAAAGAGTGAATAATGCTTGATGTTCAACATATGATTAGCCGATATGGCCCTGTCACGGCATTACATGATGCTTCATTTACGCTGGAAGGTGGCGAAGCACTTGCACTTGTCGGTACTAATGGCGCTGGAAAAACAACGCTAGTCATGTCTATTGCAGGCCACGTGATCCCCGAAAGCGGCCATGTTATTCTGGATAATGAAAATATAACTGAAATTCCATCACATATTCGCGCGCGTCGTGGCATCGGGCTTGTTCCCGAAGGCCGGCGTGTTTTTCCTGATCTTACCGTTAAGGAAAACCTGATTACAGGCGGATATGTGTTGCCAAGATCGTCAGAACAACAACGGCTTAATGACGTGTATGATATTTTTCCACGGCTACATGAACGCGCTAATCAACTGGCCGGATCACTGTCCGGTGGTGAACAGCAGATGCTAGCCTTTGGCCGTGCCATCATGCTCAACCCCAAAGTGATGCTAATTGATGAGATTTCTCTTGGCTTGATGCCCAAGGTTATTAATGAATGTTATGCGGTATTGGAAAAATTACGGGAAAAAAATATATCTATCATTCTAGTTGATCAGAATTCAGATGCAGCATTGAGCTTTGCCGACAAAGCCATATGGCTCGAATCCGGTCATGTCAAATGGCAGGGTCTTGCCAGAGACTGCCCATTAAGCAAAGGAAGCGCAGTTTATTAATAGCATAAGAGGCTAGTTGCTTTTGACAGACTGGCAGAACATATTAGATAATAACTAACATATTCAATTTTATTTATTTTTAATATAAGAATAGGGAAATCCTGACATGACCGCTGATATGATCATCATTAATGGTAATTTCATCACCTTTGCGGATGAAAACCCGAATACCAATGCATGTGCAATAAAAGATGGTCACATTCTGGCCGTTGGTAAAACCGCTGACATGCGTGATCTGGCTGACATGAACACACAGGTTATTGATGCTGGTGAACATTCGGTTTTACCCGGCTTCATTGATAGCCATGTTCATTTATTTGGTGGTTCGGCTGAGCTGGATTATCTAGACCTTTATGGCGTTAAAGGCATCGATAATCTGACAGACCGCGTCCGCCAATGGGAAAAATCATGCTCAGATGATGCGATGGTGTTTGCTGTTCAGGCTGATTACAACATCATTGCATCTGGCAAACAGACAACAAGACATGATCTGGATAAAGTGCTTCCTGATAGACCATTTGCCATGTTTGCGGCAGACCACCATACTATCTGGGCAAATACAAAAGCGCTTGAAATGGCCGGTATTCTTAATGGCGGCATAGTCGATAAAGGCGCCGAAATTGTTATGGGCGCCGATGGCAAAGCCGCAGGTGAATTGCGGGAACCCGGTGCCTATGCCCCTGTATTGCGGCTAACCCGATATGGTGGACGTGACATGATTGGATTGGTCACCGGCCGCAATCCTGATCCGGCAGCTAATGCCACCGAACGCCGCAATGATGCCGATGCTATTGCACGCGGGTTTAAACATTGTGCCAGCCACGGAATAACTGGGCTGCATAATATGGATGGTAATATATATACGCTGGAATTGCTCAAAGAGCTTGAGCAACAAGGTGATTTGCTATGCCGAACAGAAGTGCCCTTTCATTTTAAAAGCTTTGATGAGCTAGACCGGTTTGAAGAGGCGGCGGCCATGCGGCATGATTTTACCGGTGATTGGGTATGGTGTAATCGGGTGAAAATGTTTGTTGATGGTGTAGTTGAGAGCTCTACTGCGCTGATGCTGGATAAATATCCCGGACTGGATACCATTGGTGATGCGGTTTTTGAAGAAGATCATTTCAAGGCGGCTTGCGTAAAAGCAGACGCCATGCAATTTCAGATATCTGTTCATGCTATTGGTGATCGTGCCATTCGTCAGACGCTGGATGGATATGCGCTAGCCCAGCAAACAAACGGCAAGCGGGATAGTCGCCACCGGATTGAACACATTGAGGTGCTTCATCCGGATGATCTACCGCGCTTTGCCGAATTAGGTGTTGTGGCCTCTATTCAGCCCGGCCATGCGCCATGGGGTGTTTATTTTGCCGAAGAAAGTGTCAAGCGGATGCTGCATCCGCATCAAATTCCGCTGGCTTATGCGTGGCAAGATATTCGTCAATCGGGCGCACGGGTCGTCTTTTCGACAGACTGGCCAGTTATTCCGGTTGATGTGATGCCTAATATTAAATCTGCTGTTGCTCCACGTCGGCTATCACCGCCTTGGCGTGATCAGACCCAGAGCCTGATGGATACATTGGAAAGCTACACCAGTGGTAATGCGTGGGTTGAGTTTAATGAGGATAAAAAAGGCAAGATTAGCCCCGGCATGATGGCAGATATTGTGGTCATGTCACATGATCTGACCACGATGCACCCTGATGAGCTGGATCAGTCAAAAGCGCAAACCACAATCTGTGGTGGCAAAATTACCTATCAAGCCTAAAGCCGTTTTCCGAAAGCCGTGTTGATGTGATGTTTAATACCGCTTTCTGGTAAACAGGAAGAATATAGTCACCACAACCAGAGATACCGCCAAAAGAACCGATGAAATGGCATTGATTTCCGGCGTAATGACGCGCCGCAACTGCCCCAGCATATAGGTTGGAAGCGTATCTTGCCCGGCGGTTTTCACAAACTCGGTGATAATGACATCATCCAGCGAAATAACAAAAGACAGCATCGCACCAGCCAGAATACCCGGCCATAATAAAGGTAATGTTATCCGCCGGAAAACAACAAACGGGGTTGCATAAAGATCACCTGCCGCTGTTTCCATGCTTAAATCCATTCCATCAAGACGGGCTTTAATAGGCAAATAGGCAAACGGCACACAAAAAGCCGCATGTGCCGTTATTAAATAACCCAGCCCATAATAATTAGTGAATGTTTTAATAATGGCAAAAAAGATGAGCAATGCTACTGCGGTCACGATTTCAGGAACCATTAATGGTTGATTGATCATGATGAAGATCAGCTTCTGGCCTTTAAATGGTGCTGTCCGTGTTGTTCCTAGCGCGGCCATTGTTGCAACAAGCGTTGAGATCAATGACGCGCAGACAGCAATAATTAGTGATCTCATGGCGGCCTCTTGCACCAGTTCATTTTTACTGGCCTCAACATACCAGTGAAACGAAAAACCTTCCCATAACATGAGATTATTTCCGGCATTAAACGAATAAAAAACCAGAGTAGTGATTGGGGCATAGAGCGCAAAAAAACAGATTAATGCAATAGTGGCAAAGCCAAATTGATAGGTGACAGAGAACTCACGTTTTTTCCAGAATAATCTATTGAGCATCTTTTTGTTCCGACCGTTGTGAAATCCGCATGTAGAAAATCAAAGCAAGCAATACAATGAGCAACATAGTCACCGCCAATGCCGCCCCTAATGGCCAGTTTTTACCCTGTCCGAATTGTAGTTCAATCAGATTGCCAATCATCAAATTCTTTCCACCACCCAGAATACGCGGCGTGACATATGCTCCAAGTGATGGAACAAAAACCAGAATTGAGCCCGCAATAACGCCGGGCTTGATAATCGGCAGAATAATTCGCCACATGACTTTGAAACGCGACGCATAGAGATCAAATCCAGCCTCAACATAGCGAAAATCAAAACGCTCCATAGCGGCATAAATCGGTAGAACCATCAATGGCAGATATACATAGGTCATCCCGATAACAATGGCCATATCCGTATAAAGCATGTTTATCGGTTCATTGATAATGCCCAACGATATGAGCGAGTTATTGACTACCCCTTTATTTCTGATCAGTTCCAGAATGGCAAATGTCCGGATCAACAAATTTGTCCAGAATGGAATGGTAATCAGAAATAACCAGATATTCCGTGTTTTTGGCGGCCGTGTTGCAATAAAATATGCTGTCGGGAAGCCCAGTATCAGACAGATCAATGTTGTGAGAAAAGAAAGCTGAACAGACCGCCAGAAAATTGATAGATGTGCATCAGAAAGTGAAATCGTATCATCAAAAATATCTTGGGAAAAAAGCACCTTGAACCATGCGTCGCCAGAAAATTCCCACACTATGCCGCCATAATTTCCCGGTGTCAGAAAGGAATAGAAAATAACAATCAACAATGGCCCGGATGCCGCAAACAAAAGCAAAAGCAAAGCCGGCATAGATAATAGCCAGTTGGCCAGATTTTTGCGCTTAATGCGTTCTGCTTCCATCTCGCTTAATTTTCGCGCCATGATGTTTAGTCCTTCAATACCTGAATAGCTTGCTCATCAATGACCACCCCCAGCTTATCACCGATAGCGGGATGAAAAGCATGTCCGATTTCATTCTGGGAACGCACAACAAAGGCCTCACCATTATCAAGTTCCAGGTGATAATTGGTGTCCGTTCCAAAAAACAGCATATTGGTCAAGGTACCGGTGAGAGTCGCCCCACGTGTAGATTTTTGCAGCTTTGCATGTTCAGGCCGAATGAAAACCGTGGCTGTTTTATCTTTTGATTTACTGGCAGGCATGTTTGCTTTAAAGGTTTTCCGCGTACCAGCCAGACGCAGAGAAGCGGTAGCTGGCCGGCCTTTTGTTACAGAAACGACCTCAGCCTCTATAAAATTGGATTCGCCAATAAAGTCGGCAACAAAACGCTCTTGAGGGTTGTAATAAATCTCATTAGGTGTTCCTACCTGCAGGATATGGCCATTGCTCATCACGGCGATCCGGTCTGACATGGTCAAGGCTTCTTCCTGATCATGAGTAACAAAAATAAACGTGATGCCCGTTTCCAGTTGCAACCGTTTTAATTCAATTTGCATCCCCCGCCGCAATTTGTAATCAAGCGCGGATAGCGGTTCATCCAGTAACAATACATCAGGTTTGGGGGCTAATGCTCTGGCCAAGGCAACCCGTTGTTGCTGGCCGCCCGAAATCTGATCCGTGCGGCGGTGTTTCAGCTCTTCCATATGAACAAGAGCCAGCATCTCATCAACAGTGGCAGAAATTTCATGCTTCGGTTTTTTTAGCATTTCCAAACCAAAGCTAATATTTTCTGCCACGGTCAAATGCGGGAATAGCGCATAGCTCTGAAACACGGTGTTAACCGAGCGATGATAAGGGGGAAGATTGGTAATATCCTGATTATCAAGAAGCATCTGTCCAAATGTGGGGCTTTCAAAACCCGCAATCAATCGAAGCAAAGTGGTCTTTCCACATCCTGATGGCCCAAGAAGCGTGAAAAACTCATTACGGCGAATATCAATAGAAACATTGTCTAGTGCTTTAACGAGATTTGGCTCAGAGCCAAAATATTTTCCCACTCCATTTACATGAATGGCAATGGCATCCTTTTTGGTCTTGCTCATAACATTAATATACCTGTTCTTATTTCATGATGGATAGTGTTAATATTTATCCAATAAACACAATCATCTAAGGGTTTGGCGTTGCAGTCAACTTATTTCCCTAGCGCGGCGGCAATCGCATGAATGGCAAGCTGTGTATCCGTTTTAAAATTATCATCCAGAAAATCCGGCCATGTCGACAGCTTCACCACCACCATATTATAGGCCGGTGCTATATAGATAAGCTGACCAAAAACGCCTAGACACATAAAGGATTCTTTATCTTGATCTTCTATCCAGAACTGATTGCGATAGCATCCTTTTGGCAGAATTTTCCGCCGGTCTTCTGAAAATAATCCATGCGCCCCACGCCGGACATCGGTTATCCATTCTGGCGGAATAATCTGTTTGCCATTGGCCATGCCATTATCAAGGTAAAGCTGGCCAAAGCGGCCAAAATCCCGAAGGCATCCATTAAATCCCCCACTAGCAAGCCCATATCCTCTGGCATCTACCGTGAAATACCCGTCTTCTTCTGCGCCCATGGGTTGCCATAATTCTTTGCTGATCAATTCATGAAGCGGCAATCCCGATATGCGCATCATAATATGGGCAAGCAGATCTGTTTCAATTGACCGGTATAAAAACCGCTCACCATGTTCTGCGTCACACGACTTTAATGACAAAATCTGATCCCAGACAGATGCCGGCCAGTCAATGTCAGGATCAGCATCTGGCGCAATAGGTCGCCAGCCTGATGCCACATCGGTTTTACCCACATCGGAATCCAGTTTTGTATATTCTTCGCTATACTGAACACCGGTTGTCATATCCAGAACATGTTGAAGCGTGGCTTCTGCCCATCCTGTATCTGCCAGCTCCGGAATATAGGTTTTGACTAGCGCCTGTGGGTCTAACTGTCCGCGACCAATCATTATACCGGTGACCGTAGACGTAATAGACTTGGATACCGATTGCATCAGATGCGTAGTATGCGGTTTCATTCCATTGTAATAGCTTTCATGAACAATATGTCCGTCAGCCATAACCAGAAACCCGTCTGTGTAGCTGTCATCCAGAAAATCGGCGATAGACTGGGATATTTGATTTGATCTGGTAAATTGAACCTGTTCAATATCCTGCTCATTCCGGGGAAGCGCCGGAGCAGGATTAGTGCCGCGCCAAACAGTTGATGTTGGCATTACACTGCGGATACGTTGAAATGTCCACCTGTTCCAAGGGGGGCGATCCCAATCCATTCTTGGCATATTGGCAAAAATGTCGGAATCTGTACCAGACAGAACCTTGGGCAGTTGCTCGCTATTTTTATATGACGCTTTTATAATAACATCTCCAGAATAATAGGTTATGATTTTAGTTTGAGTGCCAAAATACATTATGTCAATTAATTGCTAATGGTTTTTAGAATGACGTGTCATGATTAATATAAACCGCCCATTTGATAGGAGAAAATCATGGATGAACTATTTGAATGTGATGCTATTGCTCTAGCCGAACAGATTAAAACAGGGGCGGTATCCGCATCAGAAATGCTAGAAGCTAGTCTTTCAAGGGCAGAACGATTGAACCCTTCTCTGCACGCCATCGTCAATATTAATACATCCAAAGCAAAAGACCTCATCGCAGCGACCGAACAAAGCGCGCCCTTATATGGCGTGCCGACCTTATTAAAAGACTTGGGCGCCGAAGCAATAGACTTCCCCTCACATAACGGGTCACGGCTTTATCGTGATACTGTTTATTCCTATGATGCCTCCATTTACACGCGGATACAGAAAACTGGACTGATCCCCTATGCCAGAACAAACTCACCTGAGCTAGGCATAGGCCCGACCAGCGAAGCCGGCGTTTATGGAAACCCTACACGCAACCCCTGGAATTTAAATCATACCAGCGGCGGATCATCGGGCGGTTCAGGGTCAGCGGTAGCCGCCGGTATCGTACCACTCGCGCATGGGTCTGATGGTGGCGGGTCTGTCCGTATCCCGGCATCATGCTGTGGCTTGGTTGGCATTAAACCCACACGCGCCCGCTTGCCCGATGGCCCCGGCGTTGGTGAGGGCTGGGCAGGCATGGCGATTGACGGCTTTCTGACACGATCCGTTCGTGATAGCGCCTTTATGCTTGATCAATGTTCAGGTTCTGATCTGGGCGCACCTTATTCTGCTCCTCCATTAAATAAAGGCTTTATGGCATCCATGGATGATCAACAATCAGGGTTACGAATTGCTGTATTGGATACCGATTTTATGGGCAATCCTGTTCACGAAGAATGTCGTAAAGCGGTTAGCCATACGGCTGATATGTTACGTCAGCTTGGTCATCATGTTAGCTCATGGTCGTCAACTATTGCCCCTGATGTTAGGGATATGATGATGGCTTGGACAAAAATTGTAGCCGCCGGAACATTGCTTTCCGTCCGGTACAAAAAAGAGATAGATGCGCTAACCCCCGATGATGTGGACGGGGTGACTTATGGCGCTGTTCAGCTTGGCAAAACCGTGTCGGGGGCTGATTATCTGCAATCTATCAATATGATTCATGCCTTTGGGCGCAAAATGGCCACGTTATTCGAAGATTTTGACGTTCTGGTTACTCCGACCCTCGCAGAGCCGCCTGCTCTCATTGGCCGGTTCAAACCGGATAATTCCGATTTTATGGATTATCGCAATGGGCCCGATGGTGTGTTTGCCTATTCACCATACACAGCGGCATTTAACGCATCCGGCCAACCGGCTATGTCTTTGCCACTTCATTGGACATCTGATGAGCTGCCCGTTGGCGTTCATTTTGCCAGCGCATATGGCAATGACGAAATGCTAATCAGTCTGGCGGCGCAATGTGAAACATCCATGCCCTGGCATGATAAGCAAGTGGGTTTGATCCGTCAGTTTCACCATATTTAGCAAAAAAATAGAGGCAATACGTATCGCCTCTATTCATTAAATCAAGCATGACGCTGGTTTATTTTTGTAATTCTGTCCAGATAGCAGAATACATTTCTTGCACATGCGGCGGGCAGGTTTTGCTGAAGAATCCATTAGGAATAAATTCTGCTGCAATTTCTACTTCTGGTGCGCCCTTCATATCTTCTGGCATGAATGGCTCAGAGCCTTTTATACCGTTAGCATAGCGGGCAAAGGCTGAAGCCATCGCGGCATGTTCCGGTTCCATAAGAAAGTTCTGGAACAGCTTGGCATTTTCAACATTTTTTGCGTCTTTGAGCACAACCACCGCATCCATCCACATAGGATAACCTTCCCTTGGATAGCCAAAACGAACATCAGGGTTTTTCTCTCTTGCACGGAACGCGGCACCATTCCAGTACAGCGATGCCCCAAGATCACGGCCTGCAAACTTTTCAATAACGCCATAATCCATTGATAGCCAATGCTGCTTTGCGCTAACCAGTGTATCACGCGCTTTTTTCAGCTGGCTCTTATCGTCAGTACATGGCTCACCACCAGTATATTTTAATGCCGCATCAATCAGATCAAGCATTTCTGGTGCTACGTTAATTTTTCCAGACAGTGCTGCTGGCGGCTCAAATACCATTGCCCATGTGTTGATATCACCATCATAAAGCGTGCTATCAACAATAACACCAACAGTGCCCCACTGATAAGGAACCGAGTACCGGTGGCCGGGATCCCAGTCAGGGCTTTTGAAATTATCGCGGACATTGCCATAATTAGACATCTGAGCCGGATTTGTTTCTAGCAACAATCCTTCGCTGATCCAGATTGGCATGAAGCTCGCAGATGGTACAGCAATGTCAAAACCATGCGCACCTGCACGGACTTTTGCTAAAGCCGTATCATTAGAATCATAATCGGTAATTGTAACTTTAACGTCATAGGTTTTTTCGAATTTTTCAATCAGTTCAGGGCTAGTGTAGTTACCCCAGTTAAAAATATTTAACTCGCCTGCAGCAAAGGCTTGCGGTGCTGATAACATTCCAACAGCAACAGCGGCTGAACATAAATGCTTCTTTATCATGATATCCTCCCTTGAATTATCATTATAAAATAATAGGCATAATTTTTATTATCTGTATAGGATGATTTTAAAAAGATATCATAGTATATTATAATCCATTGTTATTTATTGATATTAAAAAGCATGATGACATTAAGTACGTTTTTTAAAACCTTGGCTGA
>JAHEII010000151.1 GCA_024639485.1 Alphaproteobacteria bacterium | reverse complement strand
TTCGCTTACCCGAAAACCGTTGCGGAAATGGTATCCACAACGGCATTATCTGGCGTTGATTGGTATAGGTGGCGGCTCAGCCATGGCGGTAAGAGGCCAGCTGGCGCTTAAAGCCCGTCCGGTTTTATGGCGGCTTAAAGAATGGATAGACCGCCGTTTTATCAGCCGGTTTTCTGATCTGCCGGATATGCCTACCCTACCGCAACCGGAATTGGCCAGATATGTAAATAAAACCGATGATCCGGTGTTTCTGACCATGCAATGTATGGGATGCGGCGGTAAAACCGGATGGTCAACATTATCACAGGCTATTAATCAAGCCCATCATATGGCACAGCAGATGCGCCCTGATTTGCGCTTTACTACTCCGGATGGTGATATTAATCAGGATGCTGGACAAATCGCCATACCTCAAGCCAATAAGGGTTATGATCTGTTTCAATCGGTTGATGCCATATCAGCAATTACAGATGATCCCTATATGCTGGGTAGGATTGCGACCTTACACGCATTAAGCGACCTGTTTGCCGCCCATGCGACACCCTTTTCTGCGTTAGGGTTGATATCCCTGCCCCGTGCTGGACGTAGCCAGCAATCCGATGATTTGCTACATATTCTGACAGCGATGCTGATCGCGCTAGCTGAACATGGTATTGGGCTTAATGGTGGCCATACCGTGACAGCAGACGCGATGCAAATCGGCTTGGCGGTAAATGGCTTGCGGAAATCTGATCTGGTGGAGCGCCCGCCTGTTATTGGTGATGTGTTAATATTAACAAAACCGCTTGGCATAGGTATGATCATGGCGGCTTATCACCAAAATCATCCCGCGGTATCGGGCATGATGGTGAAATCCGCAATAGATATCATGGCCACCAGCAACGCGGCGGCGGCGGCAATAGCATCAGAATTTGGCATATTCCCCATGACAGATGTAACCGGCTTTGGCTTGATGCGACATGCGCGGTCATTAGCTGACCGGTTAGATCCACAGATGGGACTATCCATATCGCTCAAGCATTTGCCATGTCTGGCCGGAATTGATGATTTGCTGGATGCGGGTATTGTGTCTAGCATGGTGGCGGATAATGTGGCGGCAACTTATGTGATTAATGCGACAACATCACATTTACCATACGCCTTGCTTCATGATCCGCAAACCAGCGGCGGTTTGCTCATGATGGCGTCTTCGGATATTGCCGCCGAATTATATAGCAAATTAACAACCACAGGCCACCACGCCGCTATTATCGGGCATATCAATGATGCCAGTGATGGCGCGATAACGGTAACGGATTAATTCATCATGCCAGCACCCATACAGAAAACCAGCGATTGGCGCGGGTCATATGACATGATTATTGATGTCCGTAGCCCGTCTGAATTTGCTGATGATCATATTCCGGGGGCAATCAATTTGCCGGTTTTATCAGATAACGAACGAGCAGAAATCGGAACACTTTATAAACAATCCTCACCTTTTGAAGCCAGAAAAGCTGGTGCCGCGTTGATCAGCCGCAATATTGCCCGTCATCTGGATCAGGATTTGCGGCATTTACCCGTTGATTGGTCACCATTGATTTATTGCTGGCGTGGCGGCCAGCGGTCAGGTGCCATGGCGCGGATATGTTCCGAAATTGGCTGGTCGGTGCATATACTGGATGGCGGCTATAAATCCTATCGCCGCGCGGTTCAGCATGACTTGACCGCGCTTGCCGGTGAATTGCACCCGATTATGCTGGATGGCGCTACCGGAGTTGGCAAGACGCTAATCCTGTCGGCTTTGACCGGACATCAAACTCAAAGCCTTGATCTGGAAGCATTGGCCGCCCATCGGGGGTCAGTGCTTGGTGCTATGCCGGATCAACCACAACCTAGCCAGCGACTATTTGAAAGCCTGTTATGTGACGCGATACAGCGGCTTGATCGCACACGGCCGGTGATCATAGAAGCCGAAAGCAGTAAGATTGGCCAGATTCATATCCCTGATGCGCTATGGAAAGCCATGTTACCCGCCCCCAGCATTACCATTACCGCAGATATCACGGCGCGCGTGCAATATATCTTGCGTGATTATGGTCATATAATTGATGATCCGGCTGTTTTGACCAAGCTGGTTCATGGTATGGTGCGACGACATGGTTATGCCGTTACATCCGAATGGTCGGCATTGATCGCGGATGCGGATTGGCCGGGGCTGGTGACGCATTTGATACAAACCCATTATGATCCGGCCTATGCGGGGTCGACCAAACGCCGCCATCAGCGCGTTAATCTGGGTGTGATACATATGGAAACGCTGACCGATAAAGATATAAATCAGGCGGCGGCAAGTATTGCCAAAATCATAAATGCAATAAAGGTTGCAAAAAAATGATCTTTTTTCTTGCATGGATGATCAAGTTTGATTATCAATTCTGAATAATGTGATCCCCAGTAGCTCAGCGGTAGAGCAAGCGACTGTTAATCGCTTGGCCGGCAGTTCGAATCTGTCCTGGGGAGCCATTATACTTAGGGGAGCCTAGTCTTGTCCCATTTACTCTCTCATCAAATGCAAGCGGCTTCCATTTTATGGTCAAGTTTTATTGGTCCTCATTGGACAAAACTGCCCTAAAAAAAGGCCGCATCACTCATTAGTTTTACAGCCTCCACGTTCTAATTTAGTTCTTGCTATTTGCTAAGTTTGCCCATAGGGTATGTATTCGGAGCGCTTTATTAAGCGTAAGAGCATCTTTATAGAATCTATTGTGCTAAATCAGGTGTGCTAAATCAGGTTGTCTACTAGGAATTACCTGATATGACTGGTGAAAATCTAGCAGTGCTTGAGACCTGATTATTGGTTAACTACAAATTTTCTCTTCATTATTAATTTAAATTTTTCCGCTGATTTCTTGATTAGGATGATTGTCAATTCTCAATCGTCTTTGGTTTCGGCATTTTAAAAGGAGTTTAAGCCTGTTGGATAAGTATCTGCTTTTTACACCCGGCCCTGTGAATGTGGCCGATACCTTGCGTCACGCGATTTGCAAAGATGACATCTGCCATCGCGAAGCAGATTTTGAAGTTCTTCTGACCAACATCGAACAAAAAATCCTCTCGCTCTTTCAGGTTAGAAACCGCAACCGCTACCGGGCTGTCGTCATCACCGGATCCGGCACCGCAGCAAATGAAGCCATCCTGTCGTCCGTTG
>JAHEII010000146.1 GCA_024639485.1 Alphaproteobacteria bacterium | reverse complement strand
TCTATTATAGTAATAAGTCCTACCCTTTAACCACAAGTAGGATGGATCAAGCTTGTATACCATACCGCCAACTCCTCAGGCTCGCTGCAACGAATCCTCAAGGAATACAATGGGATGACAAGTGATGCTTTGGTGAATTTGGTGCGGCTGAGAAGACTCGAACTTCCACGGGGTATTAGCCCACAGCGACCTCAACGCTGCGCGTCTACCAGTTCCGCCACAGCCGCACCGAATGTACCGCGAGAGGAAACGCCATTGCGTCATCTCGCTGACAATGCGATAACAGATCATGACCAGAAGCGCAAGCCAGAACTCACCTGTCGCACCAGCCGCATCCACTACTGCACCGGCCACGCGGCCAGATATCATCACCCCGGACATGATCACATCAGGGCCAGATGGCATTACCATATGGCAAAATCACGCGCCGCTGGCCTATGATGCCGCTATCGCCACGATGGAAAGCCATATCGCCGCCATGCAAGCCGGCAACGCCCCCGAAGTATTGTGGTTTCTGGAACATCAGCCCGTCTATACCGGCGGCAGTTCGGCCATGGATAATGAGCTATTGCTCCCCCATCCTGACCAGCCTGACCAACCCGAAACTGACCAGCCCGATCAAGATCAAAACCTTCAAGATCAGGGCCAGCCGATCATCCGCGCCACTGGTCGCGGCGGCCAGTGGACTTACCACGCCCCCGGCCAGCGCATCGTTTATATCATGCTTGATCTCAACCGGCGCGGCCGTGATATCCGCGCATTTGTTCGCGGCATCGAAGCATGGGGCATCGCCGCCCTCGCCCAATGCGGCATCACCGGCACCAGACGCAATGGCGCGCCCGGCATCTGGGTGGATACACCGCATCATACCGCCAGCCCATCACAGCCCAATGATAAGATTGCCGCAATCGGTGTCCGGCTTAGCCGCTGGATCAGCTGGCACGGCATCGCCATTAATGTCAACGCCGCCATGCTTGACGGATTCCGGCATATCATTCCATGCGGGATCAGTGATGCAGGGGTAACAGCATGTGATCAGATTATCAATCAACCCGCTGATATCATAATGCGCGAACTGGATCAGGCGTTGATCCACCAATTCAGCAATACGCTTGGCCGCTATACGGATGCGGATATTAGCAACATCAATATTAGCCAAAATTAAGTATAGCCAGCGCTTCGGTCAGCGCGGCAATCGCCCGATCAGCATCCTCAGCAAGAATAGCCGCATCATCCGCTTGCCCCATAAAGCCGCCGCGACCGCCCTCAAAATGAACAATCCCATTACGGCGATCACGCAACCAATACGCCTCGCGACTGTCCCGCGCCTCGGCAATGGCCGCACCATCGGCATCACCTGCTGGCCCAGTTGGTTCACGCAAAGCCACATCCAGCACCGCCGCCGCCAGAATAATCACGCTAGCATGTTGACGAGTTTCTGCGGCATGGATCAGCTCATCACAAAGCCGCGCCGCATGTGTGCCAAGCGTTTTTGCCTCAGCCGTGAGATAGCGGAGCGTCATTCGCTATCCGCTTGATCAGCAAGCCGGATCAAGGGTTGATCAGCGGCAACCGTTTCACCAGCGCTGACCAGCACCTCTTTGACGATACCGGTTTCGGTGGATTTGAGCAGATTTTCCATCTTCATGGCCTCAATCACCACAACATCATCACCGGCCATAATCTGATCCCCCGGCGATACCATTATCCGCGTCATCAGCCCCGGCATGGGTGCCTTAATTTCAACCGCGCCACCGCTGGCTGTTTTTTCCGGCATCAACGCCTGCAAATGGCTGATCCGTTCTGGCAGAATATGCACCGCCAGCCTATATGCGCCCAGCATGATTTCAACCCGTGCCGCGTGATGCCAGATTTGCATCATCACCGGCTGACCATTAATCGCACCATCAAAACGGCGGCTATCGCGGTCTGGCTGACCAGTGATGGTCATAATCTGATCCCCGATAGTGACCGACTGGCTGGCCGCATCCCAGATCGCGGTGCTAGTACCGCCAGCATCATTTAGCCAGTAATTCTGTTCTATATTCTGTTTGGATAAGGCCGCCCCCATTGCCGCCATACGGTCAAGCCGGCTAGCCACCAATTGCACGGCTACCGCCCGCATCTGTGCTATCATGACTGCATCATCAGGCGCCGACGGGGTATAGCCATGGGGATATTCATCCGCGATAAAGCCCGTGGTAACATCACCCTTACGGAATTGCGGGTGATCAATGATATGCCGCAAGAATTGCCGGTTATGCGCTAATCCTTCGATCACATACCGATCCAGCCCTGCCCCCAGATAATCCAGCGCCGCATCACGGGTCTTGCCGTAACCAATAACCTTGGCAATCATCGGATCATAATAGATAGAAATCTCACCAGCCTCGTGAACACCGCTATCAATGCGGATACCGGCCATATCTTCCGGTTCCCGATAACGGGTGAGCTGACCAATCGCTGGCAGGAATCCACGCGATGGGTCTTCGGCATAAAGCCGGACTTCTACCGCCCAGCCTTTTGGGGTAATAGCATCCTGTTTGAGCGCCAGCTTTTCACCTGCGGCAATTCGGATCATCCATTCCACCAGATCAATATCATAAACCAGCTCAGTCACCGGATGTTCCACTTGAAGGCGGGTATTCATTTCCAGAAAATAAAAATCTTCATCCGCGCCAACAATAAACTCAACCGTGCCAGCCGATTGATACTGCACCGCTTTAGCCAGCTCAACAGCTTGCTTGCCCATGGCGGCGCGTGTTTTATCGCTGATAAACGGGCTTGGGGATTCTTCCAGCACTTTCTGGTGGCGCCGCTGTAAGGAACATTCGCGCTCCCCCAGATAGACAACATTGCCGTGACTATCGCCCAATATCTGTATTTCAATATGACGCGGGCTAGTCACAAATTTTTCAACAAACACCCGATCATCACCAAATGATGCGCGTGCCTCATTCTGGGCTTGCGGCATTGCTTCGCGCAATTCGCGTTCATCATGGGCAATCCGCATGCCTTTGCCGCCGCCACCGGCGGATGCTTTGATCATCACCGGATAGCCAATGCCCGATGCTTCTCTGGCCGCAACCTCAACGTCACTAACCGCGCCTTCGGTGCCGGGGACGATAGACACGCCCGCTTTATCGGCCAGTGTTTTGGATGTAATTTTATCGCCCATCAGCTGAATAGCTTCTGCCCCCGGCCCGATA
>JAHEII010000049.1 GCA_024639485.1 Alphaproteobacteria bacterium | reverse complement strand
GCTGGCATTTGCTATTTTATACGATGATCAGATGGTCACGATATTTTATGATGGTGGTGAGGATATCACCATTGATCATAGCCAGATACGGATCATGCCACGTTCAGATATGATGGCATATCTGAACACTGGCCAAGGCAAAACATTCTTGCTTGATCCGATGCAAACACCTATGGCGATGGCAGATGCACTGACGGCTTATGGGGCGAGTATTATAAAAACCGGACATCCGTTGAAAATGATGAAGGCGGTGAAAAATACCGTTGAACAGGATGGGTTCCGTTCCGCGCATTGCCGTGATGCGGTGGCTATGATCCGGTTTCTGGCATGGCTTGATGAACATGCATCAGCGCGTGTTGTCACAGAAACAGAAGCAAGCGATAAGCTGCAATCTTTCCGTCAGCAAGTTGATGGATATTTAGGGGATAGTTTTGGTGCTATCTCAGCTAGTGGGGAACATGGCGCGATTGTGCATTATCGCGCAACCCAAGACACTAACGCACCGCTCCATCAGAACAGTTTATATCTTATTGATTCCGGCGGGCAATATCATGATGCGACTACCGATATCACACGCACAATCGCCATTGGTGAGCCAGTGCCGGATGCGGCGTTTTGCTATACCCATGTGCTGAAAGCGCATATTGCACTGGACAGCCAAATCTTTCCGGTCGGTACAACAGGAATACAGATTGATGCCATCACCCGCCAATCCATGTGGAATGTTGGACTGGATTATGCCCATGGAACAGGTCACGGTGTCGGATGTGCATTAAGCGTGCATGAAGGGCCGGTTAGCATATCACCGCGAAGCGGTAAAAGCCTGTGCAAAGGTATGGTGCTATCGAATGAGCCGGGTTATTACCGTCAGGGTCACTTTGGTATCCGGCTTGAAAATCTGGTTATTGTTGTTGATAAGCAAAACGATATGCTTGGTTTTGAGCATGTAACATGGGTACCATTTGATCGCCGTCTGATTGATGTTTCGCTGCTAACGGCAACTGAGCGGGCATGGGTAGATCAGTATCATGAAGATGTCAGGGATAAATTGATGCCGGCGATAAAAGCACTGGATGATACGAAACCCCTAGCATGGCTGATGGAAAATACTGATCCTCTTTAAGGGAGATATTGACACTCTCTTTTTAGCTTTGGGTTAAGGCTAACCAGCGCTCTTCGTCCAGAATGGTTACGCCTAATGCTTCGGCTTTTCTGGCTTTGCTTCCGGCATCGGCACCAATTACTACATAATCTGTTTTAGCAGATACGGAACCGGCGACTTTTGCGCCTAATAATTCGGCTTTGGCTTTGGCTTCGGCGCGGCTCATTTGCAATAATGTCCCGGTAAATACAACGGTTTTACCAGCAACGGGGCTATCCGATGCTACTGCTTCTGGGGGGATCGGGTGGACGACTTCCAGTAGCCGGTTAATAGCCTGCTGGTTATGATCATCGGATAAAAAACGAACAATATCATGCGCTACGCTATCACCAATCTGATCAATGCCGGTCAATGTTTGCCATGCTTGATTAGGGGCCTGATTAGGGGCTTTATGATCATTAATTGCCACGTCATTTGCCGCTTGCGCTGTGGCAATCAGCTGTTCCAGAGAGCCAAAATGCCGGGCTAGTAACAAACTGGTCGCCTGTCCAATTTGACGAATACCAAGCCCATAGATCAACCGCTCAAGGGGGATATTCCGGCGTTGTTCAATCGCTGAAAATAGATTGTTAACCGATAACTCACCCCATCCATCACGGGCGGCAAGCGTATCGCGATACCGGTTCAGATGAAATATATCAGCAGGTTCATTAAGCATGCCTTCCTGATGCAATTCTTCTATGATGCGCGCCCCCAATCCTTCTATATCAAAAGCATCACGGCTAACAAAATGCTTGAGCCGTTCCAGCAATTGCGCAGGGCAGGATAGCTGACCAGTGCAACGCCGCACCGCTTCGCCTTCTGGCCGGATAGCCGGTGATCCGCATGAGGGGCAATGATCCGGATAGATAAAAACGGTTTCGTTGCCATCGCGTGCCTCTACATCAACCCCCAGCACTTGCGGGATAACATCACCGGCTCTTTGAATCTGTACCTGATCACCGATACGGATATCTTTATCGGTGATATAATCTTCGTTATGGAGCGTGGCATTTGATACCACAACGCCGCCAACCGTCACCGGTTGCAGACGCGCAACAGGAGTTAATGCTCCTGTTCGCCCAACCTGAATATCGATGCCCAGAATATGGGTTTGTGCCTTTTCTGCCGGAAATTTATGGGCAATGGCCCAGCGTGGCGACCGGCTCACCTGACCAAGCCGGTTCTGATAATCCAGCTGATCGACTTTATAGACAACGCCATCTATATCATAATCCAGATCAGCCCGAATAGCGGCTATATGATCATAATATTTCAACGCATCAGCGATATTTGCTACCAGAGCAGAAAGCGGATTAATTACAAACCCCCATGTTTCCAAAAGCATCAGATAGTCATGATGACTAGTCACATTCCATGCGCTCATTTCACCGGCGGCATAGGCAAAAAAGCGTAACGCCCGCGCCGCTGTAATGGTCGGGTCTTTCTGGCGCAGTGATCCGGCGGCGGCATTGCGGGGATTGGCAAACACTTTGCTATTTGTCTGTTGCTGATTTTCGTTCAAGGCAAAAAAATCAGCTTTGGTCATAAAAATCTCACCCCGAATTTCTGCTACGGCAAAATCGCATTGGGTAAGCTGTTCCGGAATATCGGAAATGGTGCGGATATTTGCGGTGACATCCTCGCCTTCAACCCCGTCACCACGGGTGATGCCAGCAACTAATTTGCCATATTCATAACGAAGCGAAATGGATAATCCGTCAATTTTAGGTTCAACCGAATAGGGAATATCCTGTTCGGCTGGCAGATTGAGAAACCGTTTTACCCGCTGATCAAAATCCATAGCATCAGCATTATCAAAGGCATTGGCCAGCGATAGCATTGGCACATGATGGCGATATTTTCCGAATTGCGTGGATGGTGCCGTCCCAACCGTCAGGCTTGGGCTATCCAGCCGGATCAGATGCGGAAACGCGGCCTCAATATCCATGTTGCGCCGCATCAATGCATCAAATGCCGCGTCACTAATTTCTGGTGCATCGTTGCGATGGTACATATGATTATGATGGCTAATCGCAACCGCTAGCCGGTCAAGTTCTGTGATCGCGTCTGCTTCGGTCAGATCAGCAACGGCCATATCCTTAATTTCCATCTTATCCCTCAAGCAATCGGATAGCGGCGGCGCGAGCTTCGCTGGTAATGGTTTCCCCTGCCAGCATGCGGCTCACTTCGTTTATGCGTTCATCCTGATCCAGAATGGCGGTGGTAGAAATCGTCCCATGTTCGGCTACCGATTTGCTGATCTGATAATGATGATGACCTCTGGCGGCAACTTGTGGGGAATGGGTGATGACGATAGATTGCATCTGTTCGCCCAGACGCGCCAGACGCGTGCCGACCGCATCGGCAACCGCCCCACCTACGCCAGCATCCACTTCATCAAAGATTAACGTCACCGGTGCATTCGTATCAGCCAGCACGACTTTTAACGCTAGCAGAAACCGCGCAAGCTCGCCACCTGATGCAATCTGGTCAATGGGTGCTAGAGCCATGCCCGGATTGGTGCATGCTTCAAACCGGATAGCATCACTGCCATAACGGTTAAATTGCTGATCAGGAAGATCAGTGATGGATGTTTGAAATTGTGCCTGTTCCAGTTTAAGCGGCGGTAATTCTGCCATGATCAGCGCATCCAGTTTACTGGCCGCATCCTGTCTGGACTGGCTTAATGCCGCCCGCGATTGATGATAATCTGCTTCTGCCTCTGCCATGGCTGAGGCCAGTTTTGTTATATCGCCGGCGGTGTCTTCCAGCTCGGCTAATTGCTGATGCAAGTGATCATGGGTCTGATGCAGATGGTCTGCTTCTACCCCGTGTTTGCGGGCAAGTTGGCGCAACGCATGGAGCCGGTCATCGACCAGAACAATGCGGTTTGGATCACCTTCCAGATTGGCTTGAGTTGCTGAAAGTGCGTGTTCCACCTCGCTCAGTTCGGCTTCTGCACGTTGCAAGGCCTGTTCCAGATCAGCGGTTAGCGTTCCGGAAACATCGGTGATACGGGTGATGGCGCGGCTTGCTTGCGCGATCTGGTTTATGGCGCCATTTTCGCCATCAATTAATCCGTCTGCGGTGTTCAACGCCTCAGCAATTCGGGTGATATTGGAAAGCATATCGCGTTCTTCCATCAGCCGTGTTTCTTCGTTTGCCTCTGGGGCTAGCTGATCCAGTTCAGTCACGGATTGCTTTAGCCATTCGGCATTTTCTTCGGTTTCTTTGCGGCTAGCGGCGGCGGCTTGAAATGTCTTTTTGGCGGATATCCAGCTATCCCAATGTTTCGCGCAATCAGCAAGCAGATGATCATGATGGGCAAACTGATCAAGTAATTGCCGGTGCGTGGCCTGATCCAGTAGCCCCCGACCTTCGAATTGGCCTTGGATTTCAATCAGCAAATCACCAATCTGCCGCATAATTCCCAGACTAACCGGTGTATCATTGATCAGTGCCGTGGATTTTCCATCACGCAACCGGCGGCGCATGATAATCTCGCCATCGCTATCGATGCCATTATCGTCCAGAATCGACCAGATGGGATGCTGTTGGTCAGGGGTGAATATGGCTGTGACTTCTGCTGTTGGGGCTTCTGCACCAATTAATCCGAAATTGGCACGACTGCCTAGCGCCAGACCAAGAGCATCAAGAAGAATGGATTTGCCCGCACCAGTTTCGCCAGTCAGAACAGTTAAGCCTGATTGAAATTCCAGATCAAGGGTCTTGATCAGAACGACATTACGAACAGCCAGTAAAGTCAGCATGTATCAAAACCAAGAAGTTGCCCGACTAAATAGGGATTGAAACATAGATGGATCATAATCCCGCGTCGGGTCGTCTATCAACAATGCCATGCGTTCTGTCCATATCGAATCAGGAAAGTTATATTGCAACACGGCGGCAGAGCGTTCAGCCTCATTATCAATGCCTAATGCCAGATAACTTTCGACCATGCGATAGAGCGCTTCTGGCACCTGATTAGACCTTTCATAAGTAGTAATCACCTTATCAAAGCGGCGCAGGGCAGCGTCATAATATCCGGTTTTGAGATAGAACCGCCCAACCGCCATTTCCTTACCTGCCAGATGGCTTAGCGTCAGATCAACCTTGAGCTGGGCATCACGGGCATAGTCGCTGTTCGGGAAACGCCGGATCAAAGATTCAAATGCTTCCTTTGCGGCAAGAGTCATGCTGGCATCACGTTCAACATCAACAATCTGTTCATAATAGGATTGGCCACGCAGAAAATAGGCATAATCAATATCCGGATGGGCAGGGTTAAGTTCAATAAACCGGTTCAATGCCGCAAGCGCCGCAGGATAATCGTTGCTTTCATATAACGCCCATGCCGCCATTAATTGCGCTTTAGCAGACCATTCCGAATAAGGATGCTGTCTTTCGACTTCGTCAAAAAGTGGCGCGGCATTTACCACATCACCAAAAAGCGCCAGATCAAGAGCTTCGTTATATATTTCTTCCACAGGGCGTTCGATTTGCACAAGCTCATCGTCGCCGCTAGAACAAGCGGTCAGCATGGCTAGACTAGCCAGGCAGAAAAGCGTAACCCATTTCACCGGTTGATGATGCAAACCCTGTCTCCATTCATTAATTGTTTGAATATATATTACGCTGATGCTCAAAGCAATCAAAGTCCATTCATTGCTATTCCCCAGAAAAAATCTGCTTAGGCGACTTTTTCTTCGGCATCATTTAATTCATCGCTTGTTACAATGATATAGTTACTTTCATCACTGAACAGCGCTTTCAGCAATTCGGAATTGATCCGGTGCCCCGGCCGCGAAGTGGTCATATGCCCGATAATGCCCAGCCCAGCCAGACGCATATCGCCCAGACAATCCAGCGTTTTGTGGCGAACAAACTCATCCGTGTAACGAAGCGGTGTTTCGTTCAGCATCTGGCCATCCTTGACGACAATAGCATTATCAAGAGAGCCGCCAATGGCATAACCGGCGGCGCGCATTTGTGACACGTCCTTATAAAGACAGAATGTCCGGGCGGCCGATAACTCATTAACAAAGCTGTTTTCATCATGAACATAAAAATATTGTGATGCCCCGATAAAAGGATCACTAAAATCTATTTTGGTTGAAATATGCAGAGCAGACGAAGGGGTGAGGGTGGATACCGCTTGATGAAATTCAACGGATACCGGCTTAAGTACCTTAATATAGCGGCGAGGGTCGGATTGCTCTTTGATGCCGGCTTCGGTGATCATCTGGCAGTAGCGATCAGAGCTTCCGTCAAAGGCAGGTAATTCCGGGCCTGAAACATCAACATAGGCGTTATCAATTCCCATACCGGCAAAGGCCGCCATTAAATGTTCAATGGTTCCTATTTCCGCGCCATCACTATTGCAGATGCTGGTATTCAGCGATACATCGCTAACATTATTGATATGTGCCGGGATAGCGGTGTCGATACCGGTCAGATCAGACCGGTAAAAAACAATGCCGGTATCAACCGGTGCTGGCCGGATGGTAATAACAACCAGACGCGCGGAATGTAGTCCTATGCCACTTCTGGTAGATGATGTGTTTATGGTGTTTTGGCGGTCAAGCACAGACATTATTCCTTATACTATTAAGTAATTTATAATTTTTTATGTCTGTGGCAAATCACAATTGGTTACCGATTGTTGCAGATCGGTAACCAAAATAAATGTTGATCATACCTTTGGATAATTAGCTGGCCGGATGATTAATTGGCCTGCCGGCGAAGAAAGGCCGGTATTTCCAGATCAAAATCATCTTTCTGTTCTTTCATGTCCAGCTCAGGTGCGTCGGCTTCACTGGTCAGATCAATTTGATCATGCTGATCTGATATGCCAGTTGAGGCGGCTGGAACCGCCACATGTTCTGCCGAATTTTCTGTCATGGTTTTGGGCGTGGTTTCTGGCGTTTGTTCTGCCGCCTGTTCTGCCGCCTGTTTTGACCGGAACATAGGTTCGGCTTTGCGCAGGTTTAATGGCTCAACATCAGAAATAACCGGCTCTACGGCTTTGTTTTCCTGTTGCTGATGCGATGAAAATAACCGCGTGATATGCCGGATCAAACCAGTTGTTTCTTTCGGCTCAACCGTTTCGTCCATGGGAATATCAACAGTTTTACCTAGCGTGAATGGCACATCGTCTTCGGCGGTAGTATCAAGCGTAGGGGTGTCTGTGACACTGGCCTCTGGTGATGCTTCAACCGCGTCTGGCTGATCATTGCTATCTGTCATCATATCCATAATGCTAAGCTGATTTTCATCTGCCACGGCATCCATCTGAGTCGTGTGCTGATCAGCATCATGTTCTGCCAATGCTTCGGCTGCCAATGCTTCGGCTGTTAATGTTTCGGTGGCCACTGTGTCAGAAACAAGCATGTCTGATTGACCTGTTTCTGATACCGGTTGTTCGGCCGGATGTGTCAGAGGGCTATCAGCCATAATTTTTTCAATCACACCTTCGTTGCGCCGTGTTGCATAAAAAGGTTGCTGGTTGTCATGATCCCCAAATGCATCTGATGAAGCAGATGGAGCAGGCGTGGATTTGGGCGCACTGGTAATAGCGCTTGTCTGCTGGAACATAGGCGGGCGAGCGCTCTGGCTTTCTGCTTCCATACCTGTAGCAACAACCGAAACGCGGATCACGCCTTCCATTTTTGGATCAACAATCGCGCCAAAGATAATGATAGCGTCATTATCGACTTCTTTGCGGATATGGTTTGCCGCTTCATCGGCTTCAAACAATGTCATGTCTGATCCGCCAGTGATGTTAATCAGCAACGCTTGTGCGCCGCGCAATGTGGTTTCATCCAGCAATGGGTTATGAATGGCGGCTTCGGCGGCATTGGTCGCACGACCTTCGCCTGATGCTTCGCCTGTTCCCATCATGGCTTTGCCCATTTCTGTCATTACTGACCGGATATCGGCAAAATCCAGATTGATCATGCCCGGCTTGATCATCAGATCAGTCACGCCGGATACACCCTGATGCAGAACATTATCTGCCATGGCAAAAGCATCGGTGAATGTTGTCCGCTCATTGGCCAACCGGAACAGATTCTGGTTCGGGATAACAATCAATGTATCAACATAAGCCTGTAATTCATCAATGCCTTGTGTGGCTAGCCGCATTCTGGGCGTGCCTTCGAATTCAAATGGTTTCGTTACCACGCCAACCGTAAGAATACCTTGCTCGCGGGCGGCGCGGGCGATCACTGGTGCCGCACCTGTTCCGGTGCCGCCACCCATGCCGGCGGTAATGAATACCATGTGGCTATCAGCTAGTTCGGCCATGATTTCATCAAGGCTTTCTTCAGCGGCAAGACGGCCTATTTCCGGCTTTGATCCAGCCCCTAGGCCTTCTGTGTGTAGCCGGCCAAGTTGCATTTTCCGTGGCGCCAATGATGCGGCTAATGCCTGACCATCGGTATTGGCAACAAGAAACTCAACGCCTTCCAGGTTGGCTTCAATCATGTTGTTGACGGCATTACCGCCAGCCCCACCAACACCAATAACGGTGATTTTAGGGCGTAATTCCTCAGTCGCGCTGGGGATTGATATATTAAGAGTCATGGTATGATCTCCTCTTGAGGTTAATGTGCCCGGCATCCATGACATGCTGGCGACGACTATGGCGACGGGGATGCGCCTGCAACACGTCCTCCCCGTATTCGGATGACAGATATGTCATGGTCTGACGATGGAACAGGTTGTGTTTCATCGGCTTCCGCCATCCCAAATGTAATATTTGAACCAGTTACCAATCTGGCTGATCCGTCCGGATTTACCGGATATCAGCGCATCGGTTTGCGCCAGTTCAATATGTTGTCTGATATAGCTATAATGAATTAATCCCACAGGTGAGGCGAAGGCCGATGTCGCGGTTGCTTCTGCTAGCCCTATCACCCCTGCTGGCCGTCCTAATCTGACAGAGCGGCCAATCATGGTGGAAACAAACTCACGCATTCCCGGTAATTGCGCGGCACCACCGACCAGAATGACACGCTGGCTGGCGGCAGATGAATATCCGGCTTTTTCCAGCCGTAACAATAGCATTTCCAGTATTTCTTCAACTCTTGCGCGGATAATTTCACCCAGAACGCCCAGCTCAACCGATAATGGCATATCCGTATCCTGACCAAGCATCGGCAGAGTGAGCATTTCATCACTATCACCGGGGGCGGCAAGAACACTGCCTTTCAAGGTTTTGATCCGTTCGGCTTCTTCTATAGGAATAGAAAGCCCGCGAGCAATATCATTAGTGATACTGGCACCGCCAAGCGGGATGCTTTCAATAAAACGAAGCTCGCCATCGGTGAAATAGGCAAGGCTGGTCACACCACCGCCAATTTCAATCACAGTGGCGCCCAGATCACGTTCGTCTTCTAGTAATGAGGATAAACCGGCGGCATAGATATTTGCGGCATAATGTTCAACTGCCAGATGATTTCTTTCCACCGCCATCCGGATATTCCGGAGCGCGGTTGATGATGCGTCAACAGCACACATTTTAATGCCTAATGTCTGGCCGAACATGCCTTGCGGATTGCGGATGCCGGTAATGCCATCAAGCGAAAACTCAATAGGCAGACGATGCAGAATAGAGCGGCCTTCGGGGTCAGGTTCATCAAAATCCAGATGCAGAAGCCGGCGGATATCACGTTCCAGCACTTCCCCGCTTGCCACATCCACCTGATGCGTTCTGATCTGTGATGATTGTCCGGCACCGGATAATCCGACAACAACCCGTTCAATGGAAAGCCCGGCCATGCGTTCGGCGGCTTCTACGGCTTTGCCAACCGCTAAACTTAGCGCGGCAATATCCACCACCTCGCCACGTTTGATACCAGCAGACGCATGTTGTCCGATGCCGCGAATAGTGGGCTGGGCATTGCCATCACTATGGGCAATCATGCAGACAACTTTGCTTGTGCCAATATCCAGAACACCAACAGTTCCGTGTCTGGTTTTGCTTTGCCCTAACAAGCCTGATATGCGTGGCATGACGTTCATGTCTGGCTTCCCTTTGCTTTGACGGGCTGATCAGGTTTGATAATGATCTGCCCCGGTATCCGCAGATCAATATCAACGGTGTTGCGTTGGGTCAGTTTGTGTTGACGATCAAGTTTGGCCAGCTGATTCCACGCATCAATAGGATTCTGTTCAGGTAGCATGATGCGGATATTATTGCCCAGAAACACATCCCAGCGGCGTTCTGACCGATATGCCAGCGACCAGACTTCGTTATAAAGATCAGCTTCGCTTTCCAGCACAGCAATAATCTCACCAGCGCGGGCTTGGGCGTTTTTACCGCTAACAACAGGCAAGTGCCGGAAATCTTCAACTTTGATGCCATCAATAATTGTGCCGGATTTATCAATAACCTGATGGCCAGCGGCAGTCTGGTAAATGGCAATCGGTCGTCTTTCGGTCAGATAAACCACCAGATCAGATGGGAAATGTCTTTCCACTCGCGCCTGATTTACCCAGCCTAATGTTTCTATGTCATTTTTGATCTGATCCAGATCAATACCAATCATCGGATCACCGCGCTTTAATCCGACAGCATCCAGAATATCGCTCTGATCTGTATTTATGCGGCCAAAAACGGTTATGCCCTCCAGCTTAATACCGGCATTGGCGCTCAGCGTAATGAATTGATTGGTAATGCCATCGCGCCACCACCATGATGCGCCTGCGGATAGTATGATACCAATACCGATTAGGCCTGCCATGATCCGGACACGCCGCCGTGGTTGTGTTGTCTGGGTATCAGCAAAGTTTTCTTTATACAGGGCTAATCGCATTGTGCTGCCTCCAGTAATGATGACACCAGCGCGCCCATGCTGATGCCTTTATATTCGGCCTGTTCTGGCACTAATGATGTGTTGGTCATGCCGGGTTGTGTGTTCAGCTCAAGCATGATCAGCTCGCCTGTGGCATCGTTAAAACGAAAATCAGACCGCGATATCCCACGGCATCCTAGCTGATCATGGGCAATGGCCGCCCATTCCATAGCCGTAGCAAAAACATCGCTGTCAATGTCAGCCGGGAACATGTGGGTAGACCCGCCATCGGCATATTTCGCTTCGTAATCGTAAAACCGGTTTGACTGGATAATCTCAGTCACCGTCAATGGCTCGCCATGCAGAACAGACACGGTCAGCTCACGCCCGGGAATAAAGCGTTCTGCCATCAGCTGAGTATCTTCCGGCCATAGATTCTGTTGCGGCAAGTCATCGCCATCATGCCAGATATGCACGCCCACGCTACTGCCCGTATTACGCGGTTTGATCACCATGGAAAACGGGGTTTGGGAATACGGGGTTTGCGGGGCTGTGTCCTGATCTGGTGTAATGATGCCGCCGCTGATCCGGATCGGAATATCATCGGCAAAACGAATTCCGCTTTGCCCCAGCACGGTTTTCGTCATGGGTTTGTCCATTGCCACCGCTGACGCAAGCACGCCGCTATGGGTATATGGAATACCCATCAAATTAAGCATGCCCTGCATATTGCCATCTTCGCCCAGCTGCCCATGCAATGCATTAAAGGCACGGCGGGGCTTCAAATCGGCCAGACGGCTGGCAATATCATGCTCGACCTCAATCAGCTCACATGTCCAGCCAGCGTCCTGAGCCGCTTGGAAACAGGCTTTGGCTGTATTCCGCGATACCTCGGCTTCGTCTGTCCAGCCGCCCATTAGAAAAACTGTTAGCCCGCTCATATCAGTCATGCTGGCCGCCTTTGTCTGAATGGTTCGCGGGGGCGCCTATACGCCGTATTTCCCAGCGCAGATCAACGCCGCTCTGGGCTTTGACGCGGGTTTTTACCATCTCGCCCAGCGTTTCTATGTCGGTCGCGGTGGCGTGATCGGCATTGATCAGAAAATTGCAATGCTTATCAGAAACCATAGCCCCGCCATGGGTAAGCCCACGGCATCCGGCCTGATCAATCAATTGCCAGGATTTATGTCCGTCAGGATTAGCAAAGGTGCTGCCGCCGGTGCGTACGCCTTGTGGTTGGCTGTCTGAACGTGTGGCGATAATGGCTTTCATTGCGGCGCGAATAGTGTCTGTTTCACCGGCTTCGCCCTGCAATGTGGCTTCGGTAAAAATCCAGTCTTCGGGTGTGTCTGTATGGCGATATCGCATGCCCATATCCTGTGGGGTCATGTGATGAATTTGGCCTTTGCGGTCAATGGCGGTTGCGCTTTCAACCACGTCACAGAACTCTTTACCAAAAGCACCGGCATTCATCCGCAAGCCGCCGCCAATAGTGCCGGGAATACCGACCAGAAACTCTAATCCGGCGATACCGTGTCTGGCCGCTAATCGGGCGGCTTCGGCATCTGTCCAGCCGCTTCCTACTGTTATTCTGGTGCCGTCAATATGCTCATGCCGGATGGATTTAGTGGATATAACCACGCCAGCCATGCCGCCATCACGCACCAGCAGATTTGATCCGGCACCAATGGTATAAACCGGAATACTGGCATCGGTATGCTGGCAAAAATGGATCAGATCATCGGCATCCGCTGGGGTGAATAATATTTCAGCAGGGCCGCCCACCCCGAACCATGTATGATCAGATAGCATGGCGGATGTCTGATAAGTGCCGCGTATGTCTGGTAATTGATTGATTAGTGCTGTCATGGCAACACCTCATCACCGGTGATGCCGCTGATCTGTTCTGGTAAGGCCGATGCCCAGTTGGTAATGGTGCCAGCGCCCAGACACATAACCACATCTCCCGGTCTGGCTTTTGTCATCACCAATTCAGCCAGATCGTCGGGGGCGTGTAATGCGTCTACGGATGGATGGCCATGGGCGCGCAGGCTGTCAACAAAATCATCACGTCCATAGCCGTCTATCGGGGCTTCGCCAGCGGCATAGATATCGCTGATAATGACATGATCAGCATCATTGAAACAGGCGCAGAAATCATCAAACAGATCACGCATCCGCGTATAACGATGCGGTTGGAACACGGCAATAATCTGATCATTCGGTTTCAACATGCGGGCGGCGGATAACGCGGCGGTAATTTCAACCGGATGATGCCCATAATCATCAATAATGGTAATATCCGATACGCTTCCCTTGCGGTCAAACCGGCGGCCTACACCTTTGAACTGGCTGACCGCATGTAGAATTTTATCGGCATCTATGCCCATTTCCAGACAGACACTAATGGCAGCCAGTGTGTTCAGCACATTGTGATCACCCAGCATGGGCAGGCGGAAACCTTCTATGATACCCTGATCGCTGATCCGCTTGCTGACCATGGCATCAAATATCATGCTGTCGTTATCTGGCCGCAAGTTAATGCCGCGCACATCCGCGCTGGCGGAAAATCCATAAGATATAATCCGGCGTTCCGGAATATCGGCAATCATGCGTTGCACGGTGGGGTGATCAATACACAGACTGGCAAAGCCATAAAACGGAATAGATGCAACAAAATCCCTGAACGCCTGTTTGAGCTGATCAAAACTGCCGTGATGATCAAGATGTTCGGGATCAATATTGGTAACAACCGCTACGGTTGGGTTCAGTCTGGAAAATGAGCCATCGCTTTCATCAGCTTCAACGACCATCCATTCGCTTTTGCCCAACTTGGCGTTGCTACCCCATCCGGTGATGATGCCGCCATTAATGACGGTTGGATCAATGCCGCCCGTATCCAGCAATGATGCGACTAAGGACGTTGTGGTTGTCTTGCCATGTGTACCGGCGATAGCAACCGACCATTTCAGCCGCATTAATTCACCCAGCATTTCTGCCCGATGCACTACTGGCAGAAATTGCTTCCTGGCGGCTATCATTTCCGGATTGTCCGGCTTGATAGCGGTTGAAACAACGATAATTGCGGCGCCGGAAACATTGTCTTCGTGTTGGCCGATAGTCACGGAAATGCCTTTGGCGATCAGTCGTTTGACATTGGCATTGCTAGTCATATCACTGCCGCTGACCTGATATCCCATATCATGCAAAATCTCAGCAATGCCGCTCATCCCGATGCCGCCAATGCCGGTAAAATGAATCCGTCCAATGCTAAGCGGAAGCTGGCTCATGACTTATGCTCCTGCTTGGTTAGGCTGATAATATGTTCTGCTAAATCTTTGGCTGCATCCGGTTTGGCCAGTTGTATAATATTATTGGCGGCAATCGTCAGACGGGCAGGGTCAGCAATCAGGGCGGCAATCTTTCCTGCTAGTGAACCGGCGCTCATTTCTGCTTCCGGTGTTAGCCAGCCGCCGCCAATATCATGAACAACCTGGGCATTTGCTGTCTGGTGATTATCCATTGCATGCGGATATGGAACTAAAAGCGCAGGACGACCAGCCGCCGCCAGTTCTGCCACCGATGATGCCCCCGCCCGACAAATCACCAGATGCGCCTGTTTCATCTCGGCGCTCATATCATGGATGAATGATGTTAGCTCGGCATTAATGCCGTTTTTATCATATCTGGCTCTGACTTCGGCCATTTGCTCCGCCCTGACCTGATGCACCAGTTGCAGGCGTTTTTTCAAATCATCTGGCAGACGGCTGATAGCTTCGGGAACAGTTTCACCAAATACCTTCGCCCCCAGACTACCGCCAACAATCAGAATACGCACTGGCTTATCTTTTTCGGGCGGCGTGTAGCCGTCTTTGCCAATGTGATGAAATGCTGCCCGGACAGGGGTTCCAGTAATAATGACCGGAGTGTTGTTAGCTGGCTCAATGCCTTTGGTATCCGGCCATGACGTTGCCAGCAAGCGAACGCGTTTTGCCAGAAAGCGGTTTGCCCGACCCATTGAGGCGTTCTGTTCATGAAGCATTACCGGCAAGCCAAGCCTATAGGCCGCGATCACGGGTGGCACAGCGGGATAACCACCAAAACCGATCACGGCCTTGGGGCGACGAAACACAATAGACCCAGCAGAAGAAAGCAATCCCAGACCAAGCCGGAATAGCCGCCATAACCGCAGATGAAACCGTGCCGCAAATGGTGACGCCGCAGAAATGGTGATAGTCTTCACATCATCCGGTATCATATGCCGGCCGCGTTTATCGGTCACGAAAACCGGTGTCCAGCCATGATCAAGCAGATATTCACCAACAGATAGCGCAGGGAAGATATGGCCGCCAGTGCCGCCAGCCGCCAGCATGATTACCGGTTTAGCCATAAGCTTCTCCATGGTCAGCTTTCGCCGCTGGTTTGGGCTGGGATGGGGCTTCTCTATGCTGGCGATGTCTGGTCAGCGCAATCAGCAACCCAATCGTTATACCGGAAGTCATCAGCGACGAGCCGCCATAGCTGATAAAAGGCAAGGTCATGCCCTTAGTAGGGATCAGCTGAACCGATGAGGCCATATGGATAGCCGCCTGCAATCCGAATTGTAATGTCAGGCCAGCGATAGCCAGTGTTCTGAACAGACTGTTTGATGTCTGGGCATGGGAAAAACCACGTTGGACAATAATGATATAACCGACAATCATCGCAATGCAGAACAGAATGCCGTATTCTTCGGCAGTGACGGCAAAAATGAAATCCGCATGAGCATCTGGCAGATGCTTCTTGATAACACCCTCGGATGCACCAACACCTAATAACCCACCATGGGAAAAGCTTTCCATAGCGATATCCGCCTGATCATTTGTTCCGTTCATGAACTTGTTCACGCGGATAGTGACATGCGGCATAAACAGATAAGCCATATATCCGGCAATCGGTGCTAATCCGGCCAGAACAATCACCTGACCAATAGGCATGCCAGCCAGAAAAATCAGCATGGCCCAAGTCATCACAAACAGAATAGTCATGCCTATATCAGGCTGTAAAACCAGCAAAAGCACCATAAGTCCAAGTAGACCAATAGATATAATCCAGCCGGGGAAATGCCGTTCTTCGCGCCACATGCTTAATAGCCATGCACAGGTGATGGCAAAACATGGTTTGGCAAACTCGGATGGCTGAATTTTAAATGCGCCTAACGAAATCCAGCGTGTCGCGCCTTTTACTTCGCCGCCAATCAGCAACGTCATGCCAATCATGATAATGGCGGCAAGCAAACCCAGAATACCAACCACTCTGATCATGCCTTCGTTGAACATGGCGGTGGTAATCATAAGGATCAGACAAAACACCAGAAATACAGCATGGCGGAAAACAAAATGCCATTCATTATAACCGATTTTCAACGCAACTGGCGGGCTAGCCGCCATGACCATAAACATGCCAGCCATGCATAATAGCAATGCCAGTGCCAAAACCGTACGGTCGATTGTCCACCACCAGATACTGACAAAGCTGCGATCGGTGCGATTAAACATGCGCATGCTCCTTTGTACTGGCGTGAAGAAGGATATGGTTAACGGCATCGCGGAACGCATCGCCTCTTTGCTCAAAGCTGTTGAATTGATCAAAGCTGGCGGCG
>JAHEII010000140.1 GCA_024639485.1 Alphaproteobacteria bacterium | reverse complement strand
TTTTGTCTGGAATCCCACCATATTAAACAATGTGCCAAGGGCATTATCCTGCCTGAGCTGTATGACTGCATGTGGGCGTTTATCGCTATTCGGGTTTGTTAGGCCAACAGGCTTCATAGGGCCAAAGCGGGGCGTGTCATGACCACGTTCTGCCATAACCTCAATAGGCATGCATCCATCAAAATAAGGCGTGTTTGCTTCCCATTCGTGAAAAACAATTTTTTCAGCGGCCAACATCGCCGCAATAAAATCAGCATATTGCTGCTCATCTAGCGGACAGTTGATGTAATCCTTACCACTGCCTTTATCATAACGGGATTGAAACCATGCTTTGCTCATATCCAGACTATCACGATGAATAATCGGTGCTATCGCATCAAAAAATGCCAGATCATCTTCGCCGGTTACTGACCGAATAGAATGCGCGAGCTGGCTTGAGGTGAGGGGACCCGTTGCTACAATAACCGGTGTATCATCCGAAAAAACATCAAGTGATGGAACTTCTTCGCGTTTGACAGTGATCATTGGGTGATCATCCATCACCTGACTCACCGCCATGGCAAAACCATCACGATCAACGGCAAGCGCACCGCCAGCAGGGACAGCATGTTTATCTGCTATCCGCATGATAAGAGAGTTTAATTGCCGCATTTCCTGATGCAGAACCCCAACGGCATTAGCCTGATGATCATCAGACCGGAAAGAATTTGAACAGACTAATTCTGCCAGATGTTCCGTTTTGTGAACTTCTGTGCCATGTTCAGGGCGCATTTCATGCAGAATAACCGGCACTTGCTGTTCTGCCAGTTGCCACGCGGCCTCTGTTCCGGCTAAACCGCCGCCAATAATATGTACCGGTTTTGTCATGACCCACTAATCCCACGGCTTTTCTGTTTCCGTTCAGCCTGCCTGTCCATTAATGTTTTCAGATAAGCTCCGGTGATTGATGCTTCGTTTTTGATAATATCTTCGGGCGTTCCCAAAGCCACCACCTGACCGCCGCCATCACCACCTTCGGGGCCGATATCAATAATCCAGTCGGCTGTTTTGACTACATCCAGATTATGTTCAATAACAATCACCGTATTTCCGGTTTCGACCAGTTCCTGCAAAACCGCCATTAACCGGCGAATATCTTCGAAATGAAGTCCGGTTGTTGGTTCATCCAGAATATAAACGGTACGTCCGGTTGCGCGTCTGGATAGCTCTTTCGATAATTTGATGCGCTGTGCTTCACCACCGGAAAGCGTGGTCGCCTGCTGGCCAATTTTGATATAACCCAGCCCGACACGTTGCATAGTGACCAGCTTATCGCGAACAGATGGTACGGCTTTAAAAAACCCGACCCCATCATCAATCGTCATATCAAGAACGTCTGCTATTGATTTGTTTCTCCACATAATTTCTAACGTTTCACGGTTATATCTTTTGCCTTTGCAACTCTCACAAGTGACATATACATCTGGCAGAAAATGCATCTCAATTTTGATCAGTCCATCACCCTGACAGGATTCGCAACGCCCGCCCTTCACATTAAAACTAAAGCGGCCAGCGTTATATCCACGCGTCCGCGATTCCGGCAGATTGGCAAACCATTCTCTGATTGGGGTAAAAGCACCGGTATATGTAGCCGGATTAGATCGCGGTGTCCGGCCAATAGGGGACTGATCAATATCAACAACCTTATCCACCTGATGCAGACCATCAATTTTTTCAAGCGGAGCAGGTACTTCACGTGCATTATGCAGACGTCTGGCCATGGTTTTCCATAATGTTTCCAGCACCAGCGTGGATTTACCCCCACCAGATACACCGGTCACACAAGTTAGAATCCCCAGAGGAAAATCTACATTGATCTGTTTGAGATTATTGCCAGTCGCCCCTTTGATAGAAATGGATTTGCTTTTATTGCGTTTACGGCGTTTTTCAGGAATGGCTATTTCTTCAACCCCTGACAGATATTTACCAGTTAATGAATCCGGATGCGCTACGATATCATCTGGCACGCCTTCGGCAATTATTTCACCCCCGTGGATGCCTGCACCGGGCCCCATATCAATCACGTGATCGGCAGCTAGTATGGCTTCTTCGTCATGTTCAACAACCAGAACCGTGTTACCCAGATCACGCAAGCGTTTCAATGTGCTGATCAAACGGTCATTATCCCGCTGATGCAATCCAATTGATGGCTCATCCAGAACATACAGAACACCGGTCAATCCTGACCCAATTTGTGAAGCTAGTCTGATCCGTTGTGATTCGCCGCCGGATAATGTGCCAGAAGCGCGACCAAGCGACAGATAACTTAACCCGACATTAGTCAGGAATGTTAATCGTTCCAGAATTTCTTTCAGGATGCGCGAAGCAATAACATTTTCCTGCTTGCTCAGCTTTTCGGATGCCGCACCAAACCATTCCAGCGCATCACCAATAGACAGGGTGGAAATATCGGCAATATCCTTATCTACCACTTTAACGGCCAGTGATTCCGGCTTAAGCCGCTTGCCGCCGCAACTATCGCAAGCATGATCGGCCTGATATTTACCTAATTCTTCCCTGATCCATGATGAATCCGTTTCCCGCATCCGCCGTTGCAAATTGGGGATCACGCCTTCAAATGGCTTTTTCGTCCGGTAAGACCGCAAACCATCATCATATTCCATCACCACGGCTTCGCCATCCGAGCCATAGAGTATGGCATGGCGATGCTTTTCATCCAGCTGATCAAAATCAGTAGTCATGGAAAACCCGTAATGCTTGGCCAGTGACATGAATGTTTGTTGATAATATTTCGCCGTACCAGATGCCCAGGGTGCTACCGCGCCATCAGACAAGGATTTGCTTGTATTGGGGACAACAAGCTGGGCGTCAAAATGGCTGGTTTTACCTAGCCCATCACAATCCGGACACGCCCCATAGGGGTTGTTAAAAGAAAACAGTCTTGGTTCAATCTCATCAATGGAAAACCCACTCACCGGACAGGAAAACCGCGCGGAATATACATGTTCTGATGCATCATCCGCGTTTTCGGCAATCATTAATCCATCTGCCAGTTTTAATGCTGTTTCTGTTGAATCAGCCAGACGTGATGGCAAGTCATCATCTTCGTGCCGGATAACAATTCGGTCAACAACAAGCGATATGTCATGCTTTTTCTTTTTATCCAGTTCAGGCAGGGATTCCATATCGTAAATCTGACCATCGATTTTAACCCGCTGGAAACCTGCCGCGTGATAACTGGCCAATTCTTTACGATA
>JAHEII010000137.1 GCA_024639485.1 Alphaproteobacteria bacterium | reverse complement strand
AATTCCGGTGAATATATATGAACTTGGTCTGATTTATGATATTGAAGCTAAAGACAATGGTGATGTGTATATTACCATGTCACTGACCGCACCGGGTTGTCCGGTTGCCGGAATATTGCCTAAGCAGGCGGCGGATGCCGTTGCCAAGCTTGCACATGTTGGGTTAGTAGAAGTTGAGCTTATCTGGGACCCGGCATGGACAAAAGACCGGATGAGCGATGATGCCAAACTGGCGCTAGATATTCTGTGAGGTAAGCCACATGTTTTCACCAGATAAACCCATGATCACCCTGACTGACCGTGCCGCTAAACATATCCAGATGTTGATGGAACAGGGCTCAAGTGATGTGATTGGTATCAGAGTTGGCATCAAAACCGCTGGCTGTTCTGGTATGAAATACAATGTTGAATATGCCATGGATAAAAAACCGTTTGAAGATAGCATCACAACCAATGGGATCACGGTTCTGATTGATCCGGCGGCAGTTATGTTTCTTATTGGTTCAGAAATGGACTGGCAGGAAGATAAATTCACATCAGGGTTCGTATTCAGCAACCCGAACGAAACCGCCCGATGCGGTTGTGGCGAAAGCTTTTCAGTAGAAGCTGTTTAATTAATTTTTGCGCCTGAATTAAAAGGAAAATATAATGTCTGACCAAGCCGCAAAGCTGGACACGCCGGCCAAGTACCCTGTTCGCATTGGTGTTGGGCAGGCGTTATTTGAATTGGTCAGATATATATCACCGCGTGGCAATCGTGAGGTGATGACCCGGACATTATTAGCCTTATTATTTATATCTATTGCGCGCGCGTCTACTTTGATTGTGCCGCTGGCTTATGGCTGGGTTGTTGATTTTGTATCAGAAGACCCTTTCGCGTTTGATATATCGGTGATGTGGTGGCTGTTAGGTGCTTATGCTTTAGCACGGGTAAGCCAGCAATTTTTTGATGAGGGTAGCGAATATGTCTTTGTTCGGGTAGCCCAGAAAGCGGTTCATGCCGCCGCTTTGAAAACGTTTCGGCATCTCCATTCATTGAGCTTGAAATTCCATCTGGATCGCCAGACAGGCGGGCTGACGCGCGCCATTGAGCGTGGTGCAAAGGGCATGGAATTCCTGCTGACATTTGCGCTACTCGAAGTCATGCCGCTGATTATCGAGCTGATACTTGTTTCCGCTATTCTGTGGGGATTGTTCGGGTTTTATTATGCGCTTGTCACGGTCATAACCGTGATTATCTATGCGACCTATACCCTGACATTAACAGAATGGCGGATTAAGTTTCGGCGGCGTATGAATGATGCTGATGAAAAGGCGGCAACCCGTGCTGTTGATTCTTTGCTGAATTATGAAACTGTTAAATATTTCAATGCAGAAGAAATAGAAGCTAAACGATTTTCTAATGCGCTGAAGCTTTATGAAGACGCGGCCGTCGTCTCCCGTACTTCGCTGTCGATGGTGAATGTTGGTCAGGGGCTCATCATTTCTATCGGCTTGATGATCGTCATGGGATTGGCCGGGCAGGATATTAAGGCTGGCAATCTGTCGATTGGTAGTTTTGTTGTGGTAAATACCTATTTGATCCAGCTTTATCTGCCATTGAACTTTCTGGGTTATATTTATCGCGAGATTAGGCAATCTGTTGCTGATATGGAACGCATGTTTTCGCTTTTGACCGAAGACCCGGATATTATGGATAATCAGAAAGCCGCGCCGCTACGCATATCTGGTGGACGGATTGATTTTGAAAATATTACCTTTTCCTATGGCCCCCGTGCTGTTCTCAAAAATCTGAGCTTTTCGGTTGAGGCTGGCAAGCGGGTCGCATTGGTAGGCCCCAGTGGAGCAGGTAAATCAACCATATCAAAGCTGATGTTCCGTTTTTATGATCCGGATACGGGCGATATTCGCATTGATGGCCAATCATTGCGTGATCTGGAACAATCCAGCCTGCGTGCTGAAATTGCCATGGTGCCGCAAGATACCGTGCTGTTTAATACCACTATTGCAGAAAATATTGCCTATGGCACGAATGCTTTGGATATGGATGCGGTAAGGAATGCTGCCAGATTAGCGTCACTGGATGACTTTATATCGTCGCTTCCTGATGGCTATGATACGAAAGTCGGTGAGCGCGGATTAAAATTGTCTGGCGGTGAAAAACAGCGTGTAGCCATTGCCAGAGCTATATTGAAAAACCCGTCTATCTTTCTTTTTGATGAAGCGACATCGGCGCTGGATAGCCATACTGAAAAGCAAATACAGCAATCATTGAACGCCATTAGCGAAGAACGTACAACGCTAATCATTGCCCACCGTCTGTCAACAATTGTGTCTTGTGATGAAATACTGGTGCTTGTTAAGGGTGAGATTGTGGAACGGGGAACTCATAAAACACTGCTGGCTAAAAAAGGTGTCTATTTTGACATGTGGCAAAGGCAGGCATCCGAAAGCACGCAAACCATTCCGTCATGACGTTTGCCATGCTTCAAAGTCCTAACATCCCTCAAAGTTCTAACATGCCGGAGTTGGCATATCTGCCGCATGGGGGGATTGATATCCGTTACGGCATATGGGGGCATGTGTCGCGCGAAGACCCTGAACAATCAGATAAGCCTATGATTATCATACTGCCCGGATTATCCGAGTTTATAGAAAAATACGCGATTCTTCTTGCGCCATTGCTGAAATATGATGTTGATGCGCTTATTCTGGACTGGCCATCGCAAGGGCTAAGCGGGCGGTTTCTGGATCAACGGCTACCGGTTCATATTGATGATTTTGATCAATATCTTGATGCGTTATCGGCGGTGCTTTTGCATGTCGGGATAACCCATAACCGGCCTGTTGTTCTGTTTGGGCATTCCATGGGCGGGCATCTGGCGTTACGGGCGGCGCATGAGCTGAGCGATATGGATATTCGGGGCGTGTTGATTTCTGCGCCTATGATGCAATTAACGCTTTCTTCATCACCACTCCTGTCATGGGGCATGTGGCCATTATTGCGGATGCTGACTATGCTGGGTTATGCCCGTAAACCAGTATCAAGAAAACACGATAGGTCGCATGGCAATGCCTTTTATCCGGATAATCCGCTGACCACTGATCCGGATGGCTATGCGGTGATGCCTGACCTATGGGCAGAATATCCGGATGCGAAAACCTATGAGCCGACTTATGGCTGGGTGGCGGCGGCTTATCAATCCTGCCGCCGGACGACCGCTTCACGCCATTGGTTGAATGCGTTAACATGCCCTGTTCAAGCGC
>JAHEII010000136.1:2562-3272 GCA_024639485.1 Alphaproteobacteria bacterium | reverse complement strand
CCCAGACTTTTTCCATCAGCCGGTTAATGATTTCAATTCCGGTCAGGTCAGATTTATGCACCGTCCGGTCAAAACTTTGTCCGGCAAACGCTTTTTGGTGCAGACTTCCATCAGGATTGCGGTCAAAAAAACAGCCGACTTCATTTTCCAGCTCATTAATCCGTTCTACCGCCATCTCACATAGCCGCCATGCCAGTTTCTGATCTGGCAACCATTTGCCGCCAACAATCGTATCCATGAAATGCCGCTCAACGCTATCACCAGCCGCCAGCGCAACATTATAGCCGCCCTGTACCATTCGGGTGCATCCGCATTTGCCAACCAGCCCCTTGACCGCCAGCGTCACATCCAGTTCTGGATTAGCCTGTTTGGCATGAAGTGCAGCAAATAAACCCGCACCACCAGTTCCGACAATCAGAATATCGGTTTTGATTGTATCCAGTTGAGTATTGATTTGTGTTGTCATGTCATTACGCCATCAATAAAAATCAAGCCCAGAATCAGAGCCATTGCCACACCGCCAAATATCCATCCGGCACGCAATCCGCCATAATAATGCCCATTATCACGATCAGGCGCACGATCCGGGGCACGATCCGGCCAGGGCATCCATTCTATGATAAGCACCCTTATCCCTAATAGCAGATGCAAGCTGAATAATATTATCAGTATCAACTCCCCTGCCTTGATAAGCGGCTGTTCGGTATAGG
>JAHEII010000136.1:0-2552 GCA_024639485.1 Alphaproteobacteria bacterium | reverse complement strand
AATCAAGCCCAGAATCAGAGCCATTGCCACACCGCCAAATATCCATCCGGCACGCAATCCGCCATAATAATGCCCATTATCACGATCCGGCCAGGGCATCCATTCTATGATAAGCACCCTTATCCCTAATAGCAGATGCAAGCTGAATAATATTATCAGTATCAACTCCCCTGCCTTGATAAGCGGCTGTTCGGTATAGGCCAGCATATGATCAAGCGCGGCTTCGCCTTCCAGCCCCAAGCCCAGCGTCAGAAAATGAAATGGCAGAAAACATACAAGCCCAAGCCCTGACAGACGATGCAGGATGAAAGCCATATAGCTAAGCGTAAGACGTTGACGGGTAATCATCCGGCGCCTCCGGTCAGTGCCCATACGCCGCGCAATCCCATACCAAGGAAAACCACGAATAGCACAAGCGAAATCATATTGGCGGCAGACATCCGCAAGCGTCCCCATTCAATCAGAATCTTGCGCAAACCAAGTGGCGCATGTATCGCCACCATGACAACAAATGCCGTATAGAAAACGACTAACCACGGCGAGGATTGCACCCTTGCCAGAATAGACGCGGCGGTTAATTCGGTGCGAGTAGCATATAGAATTGTTGCCAGATGGATAATCACCATTGGCGCCATGATCGCCGCTGTCAGTCGTTGCAATAAATATAGTCTGACCTCAAGCATCGCGCTTCCCCATCAGGCTCATCAAGCTCATCTGTTTCAAGCCTGCGATAGACCGTGTCGGGCTTAATCCGATTGGGCAAGCGGTCATGCAATTCCCTTGTGAGTGGCAATTGCCGCATCCACCCGCGCCCATAGCCGCCGCAATCGTATCCTGTTTGCGGTTATGCCGCGCATCATTGACCAGCGACCATGCCCGGTTCAACGCGGCAGGCCCCAGATAATCATCATTCCACCGCACCACGTCACAAGCCGCGTAACAGACGCCGCAATTAATGCACTCAATCGCGGCATTGGCGGCTTTCCGTTGTTTTGATTCCGGATCAATTTGCGCAGGGGCATCATGCCGTGTTTTATCGCTGCTAAAATCATTACCAGCTTGCCCCCATTTATCAAAAAATCTGCTCATATCAGCCACTAAATCCTTGATACGTGGCATGTTCTTTAACGGCTCAATAGTAATAACAGATGATTTCAACGCCCCGATATGGGTACGGCATGTCCAGCGCGGCTTACCATTAACGGTCATAGCACATGATCCGCACACCCCGACACGACAGGCAAAACGGTAACTGATGCTCTGATCCTGACGTTGCTGTATTTCGGTAACGACATCCAGAATGGTCTGGTTTTCCCGTTTCGGTACGGAAAATGTCTGGAATGATCCGGTATCAGCGCCACGCCATATTTTGATAGTTAATGTTTCCATTAATGGCTCACATATGTTGATAAATAATAAAGTAATATTGATATAAGTTCATTATATTCAAATAAACGATTATTTTGTCAATAAAAACTGCTTCCTGAAAACGGAAAATGCTATAATAAATAAAACATCATTATTTTTAGGTATGCATAGTTATGGCGCGTGTCATTTTATCTGTTCCCGGATTTTCACAATTACAATCAATCATTATGGCAATCATCATGATGGCGGCAGTCATTGCCACGTTCCCAGTTAGCGTGTTTGCAGATACCCGCACAGATGCCATAATCGGGCTTCAACTAGAACCCCCGCATCTTGATCCGACCAGCGCCGCCGCCGGTGCCATTGATCAGGTGCTATATGCCAATGTTTATGAAGGGCTGACCCGATTCACCGAACAAGGTGATATTATCCCCCAACTAGCCACGTCATGGGAGATTTCCGACAACGGGCTTTTATATCATTTTACCCTTCAGCCAGAGGTGATGTTCCATGATGGTACGCCAATGGATGCGGCGGCGGTGAAGTTTTCGCTAGACCGCGCCAGAGCAGACACATCAACCAATGCGCAGAAAGCGTTATATGCCGGCATTGCCAATATCACCATCAACGCGCCGGATCAGCTGACCATAGCATTGCATCAACCGGATGGTAATTTCCTGTTTAAACTGGCATGGGGTGATGCGGTTATTATCGCGCCGCATAACGTGGATCAGTTGCGGCAATCCGCTATCGGCACTGGCGCTTTTAAAGTCAAATCATGGGTTAAAGGTGACCGGATTATTCTTGAAAAAAATCCGGATTACTGGGGCACATCCCCACAACTTAACGCGGTGACATTTCGATTTATCTCTGATCCGGTGGCCGCAATGGCAGCGGTTCAAACAGGTGAAATTGACGCCTTTCCAGTTTTTCCGGCACCGGAAAATCTGGCCATGCTAGCGTCTGACCATCGGTTAGCGCTAATCAACGGATCAACCGAAGGTGAAACCATACTGGCCATAAATAATGCCCGCCCGCCTTTTGATCAGCGGGATGTCCGGCGAGCTATCGCCATGGCTATCAACAAACAGGACATTATCGACGGCGCCATGTTTGGCTACGGCACAGCTATCGGATCACATTTTGCCCCGCATCATCCTGATTATATCGACCTCACCAACACC
>JAHEII010000034.1 GCA_024639485.1 Alphaproteobacteria bacterium | reverse complement strand
TGACTAGCGGATTATACTGGACAAGCAAATTGGTAAGGCCGGGAATAATATCCTCAATGCCGCACAACCCCTGCTCAGCCATAGCGGCTTTGATCACATGCGCCAATGCACGGGCGGCTTTTGTGGCATGATCTGCGGGCAAATCATCCATATTAATGACAAGCCCGTGACCACCAGCAGAAAGGAAACGGCGATCATAATCCTGTTGAAGTTGTTGAAATATAAACATAGCCATATTGTCATATCCAATATGATAGCCATTGAAAAGCAGGAAATAATATCGTTAAACTACGAAACATTAAAAAGAGGATAACATGACCACATTCAATCTTAATGCAGATATGGCAGAAAGTTATGGCCCGTGGGTAATGGGTAATGATAATGCTTTATTGCCTGTAATCAATTCGGCAAATATTGCATGTGGTTTTCATGCTGGTGATCACAACATCATGACAAACACTATGCGCAAAGCGGCTGAGCATCACGTCAGCATCGGGGCGCATCCGGGGTTTTATGATCTGCATGGATTTGGACGGCGACAGATGAACCTGTCCCTTGATGAGATTGAGCATCTGATTGCCTATCAGCTTGGTGCGGCGATTGGTGCGGCGGCATTGGCAGGGGTAAAAGTCACCCATGTCAAACCACATGGCGCGCTCAATAATATGGCGGCCACGAATGCTGATATGGCTATGGCCATTGCACGCGCGGTGAAAGCGGTTGATAAATCACAAATCTTTCTGGCTCCGGTATTAAGCGAGTTGGTCACTGCTGGTGAGGCATGCGGGTTATTAGTCGCACAAGAGATTTTTGCCGACCGTGCCTATATGCCGGATGGCCAGCTGGCCCCGCGAAGCCGCCCGGACGCTATGATCCATGATCCGGATATCGCCCTGTCCCATTCTCTTACCATGCTAACCGAGCATAAAATTACCGCCATTGATGGGACAACATTACCTATTACCCCGCATTCGCTTTGCGTTCATGGAGATGGGGCATCCGCGGTTGCTATGGCAAAACATCTGCAAACAGGGCTTACCCATGCGGGGTTAACCGCCAAAACCCTGCCAGATATGATGCTCTGATCAATTGATCCCTGCTATTCGGTATCCGGTTTGAATTTAAGGGAAGCCGAATTGATGCAATAGCGGTCACCGGTTGGTTGCGGCCCATCCGGAAAGATATGTCCTAAATGTGCATCACATTTGGCGCAATGTACTTCAGTTCGGGTCATGAAAAATGATTTATCCGTGGTGGTGTCTACGTGTTCCAGATCAATCGGTTCCCAGAAACTGGGCCAACCGGAACCGGAATCATATTTTGTTTCTGATGAGAATAATTCTTCCCCACAACAGACGCAAAGATATTTGCCATCCGCTTTATTATCCCAATACGCACCGGTAAAGGCGCGTTCTGTTCCATGATTACGCGTGACTTGATATTGCTCATCCGTCAGCATGGATTTCCATTCTTCATCAGTTTTGTTCATTTTTGTCATTTTTTTCTCCATATCCTGTATGTGATATAAGAACGCATCAGCGCGATGAAAAGGCATCAACCGCCATAAACATCCGTGTTGTTGTTGTTAAAAGGCATAAACACCCGAATCCTAGAGCAAACCAGAAAAACCATTCCGGAAATAAACAGATTAATATTAAAAATCCGAACGTTTCGGTGCCTTCGGTTAATCCGCCAAGATAATAAAATGATTTTCGGCTATGTGGCTTCAAATCCATGTCATGTTTGGCCGCAATGATGGCAAAGGTCAAAAAAGATGACCCCGTTCCAACAAAGCAGAAAATCAGGAACGCCGCTATCTGGGCATGTGCCGCATCAGCAATGGCAAAGCCCAATGGGATAGATGAATAGAATAGAAAATCAAAGACGATATCCAGATACCCACCCAAATCGGTCGTCCCGACCTCTCTTGCTACGGCGCCATCTATTCCATCAGCCAGACGGTTTAGGCAAATACATATTAATGCTGCCCAGAAATACCCCAGACAGACCATAATAAAGGCTAAGAGGCCAATTCCCGCACCAATCAAAGTGATTACATTTGCGCTTATCCCTAACCGGCTTAATCCCCTTGCTGGAAGGATAAGTAATATATCAATCGCGGGCTTTAATTTAGCGTCTAACATGATAATAAACCGGGCATGATAAGAAATCGGGCATGATAAGAAATCGGGCATGATTATTGATTAGGAATGATTATTGATTAGGAATGATGAAAATCTGATCCGGATAAATCAGGTCAGGATTTTTAATTTCACCGGCATTTGAGCTGTAAATATCAACATATCTGATCCCTTCGCCATAAGTGCGATAGGCAATCCGCCATAAGGCATCACCTTTCTGGACAACAACCAGCGCGTTACCAGATAAGGTTTCATCCAGTTTAGATTTATTAAGAATAATCCGCGCAGAGGCCAGCGTTTCACCGTTGTCATCGGTCATGGCTACCGCAACAGGAAACTGATCCGCATCAGGAATGATTGCCTCAGCCAGATATCCTTCTGGGCTGAGTGACAATTGAGCGGATATATCATCAATCATAACGGCAATATTGCCTGTCCCTTGCCGGAAACCGGATACGGCCATACGGTTATCTGTTAGCGCATCTATCATGCGGATCGTGACCCGTGGCGGCAATGATGGGTCAGCAACAAGTTCAGCAGGAACATTTGGATCAACGGTCAAAACAGGCGCGTCTGTAATTGAAATCACGCTATCCTTAACATCCTCGGTTAATGGTGATTGCAATAACTCGGCCTGCATATCAACCGCTTCGTTAACAGGAACCAATGCAACCAGTGGCGGTGTATCCGTATCTTGCGGAATAACAATAACAACCGCACGGTCAGATAATATCACATCCCCGTCTTCGGTTGTTGTGGTAGCTGTCAGCAAATATGTCCCGGGGGTTAATAGCATATCCGGAACAGCAACCCAATCGCCCTTGCCATTAGCAGATGCTGACGCAATCAGATGATCACCGTCATAAATTTCAATCAGATTGCCAGCATTGGACTGGCCGCTCAAAACCACAACACCATCAGGCGATACATTCACCAGATCAAGCGATACAAACACAGGCGCCAGTTCTGGCACTGCCATTTCATCAGCAATAGTGGCAGAGGCAATATCGGCATCTGGCTGATCATCCGACAAAGCAACCGCCGGCTGTTCAGCCAGCGTTTCCAGTTCAGTTTCCAGTTCAGTTTCGGGCAAGTTTGGGGTGTCTTTTTCTGGTGCTGTCTGATATAGATAAACACCAAGAACAATCAAGCAAAAGGCGGCGGCTATGGCGGTCATTATGACAGTTACGTTTTTCATACAGCGCCTCTCCTTTTTAACAGATTACCCTATTCTATTAGGGATGACAACGATATCAATTCAGGATGTAAAATGAATATCTGCGTGTTTTCTGGCTCATCTGCTGCGACATCACCTGAGCTACTTCATATGGCCGAACGGATTGGCGCCATGATTGCCGCCCGACAAATGGGCATGATCTATGGCGGAGGAAGCACCGGCATGATGGGCGCATCAGCATCCGGTGCTATGTCACATGGCGGAACCGTTCATGGCATTATTCCGCGCTTTCTGCAGAATCTTGAAATTGCGAACGAAGAAATCAGCCAGTTGACCATAACGGAAAATATGCATCAGCGGAAACAGATGATGTACGAAGAAGCCGACGCATTCATTGTTCTGCCCGGCGGGTTCGGCACAATGGAAGAAATGATAGAAGTGCTGACATGGTGCCAGTTAAAGGTCATTAACAAATCCATTTTTATCTTTAATCCTGATGGATACTGGGATCATATGCTGGCCATGTTTGATCATGCCGCAAAGACCGGTTTTATCCGTCCCCAACACACATCACTAGTTCAGCCATTATCTTCGCTTACCGATATAGCAGATGCTCTGGATCAACTGATGGCAAAAACAGAGCAAACACAAAACCCGATATCCAATCTCTGACTGGCCTTAAAGGAGAATACTATGCCTAAAATCCAAGTTAAAAATCCTGTTGTTGAGCTTGATGGCGATGAAATGACACGCATCATCTGGCAAAAAATTAAGGATAAGCTCATTTATCCTTATCTTGATATTGATTTGAAATATTATGATCTGGGCATTGAATATAGGGACGAAACCGATGATCAGGTTACAGTTGATGCGGCAAATGCGATCAAAAAACATGGTGTGGGCATTAAATGCGCGACCATAACTGCTGACGAAGCGCGGGTTACCGAGTTTGATCTTAACCGGATGTACCGCTCACCCAATGGAACAATCCGCAATATCATTGGTGGAACCGTATTCCGTCAACCGATAATCTGTCAGAATGTGCCGCGATTAGTGCCTAACTGGACAGACCCGATTGTGATTGGACGGCATGCTTTTGGTGATCAATATCGGGCGACTGATTTTCTGGTTGATAAACCCGGAAAACTAACGCTTACCTTCACCCCTGACGATGGCAGCGAAGCCGTCACGCATGAGGTATTCCAGTTTCCGGATAGTGGCATAGCGATGGGGATGTATAATCTGGATGAATCCATTCGCGGATTTGCACGCGCCTGTTTTAATTACGGCCTTAATCTGGGCTGGCCCGTATACCTGTCTACGAAAAACACCATTCTCAAAGTATATGATGGTCGATTTAAAGATATCTTTGAGGAGATTTTCAACGCAGAGTTCCGTTCTGATTTTGACGCAAAAGGTATTATATACGAACATCGTCTGATTGATGACATGGTTGCTTCTGCCTTGAAATGGAATGGTAAGTTTGTCTGGGCATGCAAAAACTATGATGGTGATGTTCAATCCGATACGGTAGCGCAAGGGTTTGGCTCACTTGGTCTGATGACATCTGTTTTGATGACGCCAGATGGTAAAACCATTGAATCCGAAGCCGCGCATGGCACGGTTACACGCCATTATCGCCAGCATCAAGCCGGAAAACCAACATCAACAAACCCTATCGCATCCATTTTTGCCTGGACGCAAGGGCTGTCCTATCGCGCCAAGTTTGATCATACGCCTGAGCTAGCCGCATTTGCGAAAACACTCGAAGACGTGTGCGTGAATACGGTTGAAAGTGGCGACATGACCAAAGACTTGGCCTTATTGATCAGCAAGGATCAGCCATTCCTCACAACAGACGGCTTCCTTAATGCTATTGACCGTAATCTGCGTTCAGCCATGGCTTAATTAGATTACTGGCTAAACATTTATCGGGATAGACGGAACAGTTATCGGTCTACCCCTATTTATCTGGCCCTATTTATCTGGCCTTATTTATCTGGCCTTATTTATCTGGCCTTATTTATCTGGCCTTATTTATCTGGCCTTATTTATTCAGCGCCATTATCCCAGCTTGGTTTCGCAAGCATCCATAATCGCTGAAATGGCATCTTCGGCTTTGTCAGCATCGGGGCCACCTGCTTGCGCCATATCCGGCCTGCCGCCGCCACCTTTACCGCCCATTTGTTCTGATCCTATCCGTACCAGATCAACCGCATCTATCCGGTCAGTGGCATCAGCGCTAACCGCGACAACTAATGATGCCTTACCATCCATGCAAGACACCAGTATAACCGCGCCGGATGCCTGTTTTATCATGGTATCGGCAATGGATTTTAAATCCTTTGCCGGAGTGTCAGCCAACACCCTGCCAGTTAATTCAAAACCGGCTACCGAGCGTTGAAATGCACCTGATGCGTCCCCGCCACCTTCAGCCAGTTTGCGGCGCAAATCAGCAATCATCTGTTCTGCTTGCCGGCGTTCCTGCATCAAACTGTCCAGACGGCCAGACAGCTGATCAGGGGTGGTTTTAAGCACTTGTGATGCGGTATTCAAAATATCAAGCCGGCCATTAATCCAGCGGATCGCGCCATCATTAGTCACCGCTTCTATCCGGCGAACTCCGCCCGCAACCGCGCTTTCGGTAACAATTTTAAACAGCCCAATCTCACCTGTTTGATTAACATGGGTGCCACCGCATAATTCCACCGACCACGCGGCGCGGCCTTTCATATTGGTGTGGCCGCCCATGGATACCACCCGAACCTCATCGCCATATTTTTCACCGAACAACGCTAACGCGCCTTCGGCAATGGCATCATCCTGTGTCATTAAACGTGTGGTGACATCAGAATTGAGCAACAGACGGTGATTAACCATCGCTTCGATAGTGGCCAGTTCATTTGGGTCAACCTGTTTGGTATGGCTGAAATCAAAACGCAAACGATCAGGGCTAACCTGTGAGCCTTTCTGCATGACATGCGTGCCTAGCACTTCGCGCAAAGCCTCTTGCAATAAATGGGTGGCCGAATGATTACATTTCAAATATTGACGGCGTTCTGCATCAACCACAAACTTGCATCCCTGGTTTAGCTTAATGTCTTTATGTGCTGTAATAACATGAAAAAATACACCTGATGGCGTTTTCCATGTGTCTGTCACATCAGCCAGAACCGCGCCATCATTTTCATCGCAAATGGTGCCTGTATCACCCATTTGGCCGCCGGATTCCGCATAGAATGGTGTCTGATTAGCAACCAGCAAAGCCGTATCACCGGCTGTGATCAAATCCGTTTCTTTTTCATCTTTGACCAGACTGACCACCATGCCATTTGCGGTTGTTGTGGTATATCCCAGAAACTCAGTAGCGCCAGCCTGTTCGGATACCTGCAGGAATACTGGCGCCATGCCTTTATCCCCTGATCCTGACCATGCTTTTCTGGCGGCGGCTTTCTGTTTATCCATGGCGGCATCAAAACCGGTCTGATCCACTGTCCAGCCATGCCCGCGCAACACATCCTGTGTCAGATCAATAGGAAAGCCGTAAGTATCATAGAGCTTAAACGCCACCTGTCCGTCCAGTGTGTTAGCGGTCGGGTTTTTGTTCACTTCATCCATGAGGATTTTCAACCCGCGATCCAGTGTGTCTTTAAAACGGGTTTCTTCCAGCTTCAAAATCTCAGTCATTAGCGCTTCAGCACGTTCTAATTCTTTATAATGACCACCCATTTGCCCCACCAGAGACGGAACCAGCTTATGCATTAATGGCTCACGGCATCCCATTTGATGAGCATGACGCATGGCACGGCGCATAATTCGGCGCAAGACATAGCCCCTGCCCTCATTAGAGGGCAATACGCCATCCGCAATCAGAAAACAGGATGACCGCAAATGATCGGCAATAACCCTATGCGAAACTTTATGCGCTCCATCAATCGCTACATTGGCATGATCGGCCGATGATGCAATCAGATGCTGCATCAGGTCGATATCGTAATTATCATGTTTGCCTTGCATGATAGCGGCGATGCGTTCAATTCCCATGCCAGTATCAATCGATGGCCGGGGCAATTCCACCCGCGTATCAGCTGATTTTTGCTCATACTGCATAAAAACCAGATTCCAGATTTCAATAAACCTGTCACCATCTTCATCTGGTGAACCCGGAGGCCCACCGGGAATATGATCACCATGATCATAAAAAATCTCAGAACAGGGGCCACAGGGCCCAACGTCACCCATAGACCAGAAATTATCTGAGGTAGCGATGCGGATAATCCGGTCATCTGGCAAACCGGCAATTGATTTCCATAATTTTGCCGCTTCATCATCATCATGATAAATGGTAACTAGAAGCTTATCTTCAGGCAGTCCAAATTCTTTGGTGATCAGGTTCCACGCTAATGCGATAGCATGATCCTTGAAGTAATCACCAAACGAAAAATTCCCAAGCATTTCAAAAAATGTGTGATGGCGCGCGGTATGCCCGACATTTTCAAGGTCATTATGCTTACCGCCAGCCCGAACGCATTTTTGTGATGTGACGGCACGCGGAATATCGCGGCTTTCGGCACCTGTAAATACATTTTTAAACTGCACCATTCCTGCATTTGTGAATAACAGGGTCGGATCATTATGTGGCACCAATGGGCTAGAGTTTACCACTTCATGGGCATTATCATCAAAATAATCGAGAAAGGCTTTACGGATATCATTAACACTTAGCATATCATTTTCCCATGTTATCTGATCATGTCTTATCATGTCATCTTATGTGGTCTGCAACAGATGTAGAAAAGATATGCTGATTTGTCCAGAAAACAGATTTAAATAATGATTTTTTACGGCTTATTCAAATAAATATGGGGAAATGTCATGCAAAATTGAGGAATATCCATCAGATTAATAATGTCATATCCCTCAATTTAGAATTATTGTTCGAAACAGCGTATTATTATTATTCGCCATTTGGCTCCAGTGTTTCGGAGGCATCATTGCTATCTTTACTTGCTGTTTCCGGGTTTGATTCAAGCATGACTGTTTCAAACAATCCGGCATTTTGGCGCAAAGCATGTTCAACTTCATTAGCCATGTCAGGATTTTCCATCATAAACTGCTTGGCATTTTCACGCCCCTGCCCAATCCGCTGAGTTTTATAGGAATACCATGACCCGGATTTTTCAATCAGATTGGCGGCAACACCCAGATCAATCAACTCACCTGATTTTGATATGCCTTCGCCATACATGATATCAAACTCAGCCTGACGGAATGGTGCGGCAACCTTATTCTTGATGATCTTAACGCGTGTCTGGTTTCCGACAACTTCATCCTTATCCTTTATGGCACCAATGCGGCGGATATCCAGTCGGACAGAAGCATAGAATTTGAGAGCATTACCACCGGTTGTTGTTTCGGGATTGCCAAACATAACACCAATTTTCAGGCGTATCTGGTTAATGAAAATCACCATACAGTTTGATTTTGCAATCGTGGCTGTCAGCTTACGCAGAGCTTGTGACATCAGACGTGCCTGCAAGCCAACATGGGCATCGCCCATTTCGCCCTCAAGTTCGGCGCGTGGGACTAGAGCCGCCACGGAATCTACCACTACAATATCAACCGATGTTGACCGCACCAGCGTATCGGTAATTTCTAGCGCCTGCTCACCGCTATCAGGTTGTGAGATCAGTAATTCGTCCAGATTAACGCCAAGCTTTCGCGCATAACCCGGATCAAGAGCATGTTCAGCATCAACAAACGCGCATACACCGCCGGCTTTCTGCGCTTCGGCCACGGCATGCAAGGCCAGTGTTGTCTTGCCCGATGATTCCGGGCCATAGATTTCAACAATACGGCCTTTAGGCAGGCCACCAATACCTAAAGCGATATCCAGCCCAAGTGATCCGGTTGATACCGCCTCAATGTCAACTACTGTGTCGCTTTGGCCAAGTTTCATAACAGAACCTTTACCAAAGGCCTTTTCGATTTGACCAATAGCTGATTCAAGCGCTTTGAGTTTTTCGGTTTTAGATGCAGACATTTTGATTACATTCGCCGTTGATGTGGACATTATATCCTCCCTTTTTGACACGAACAGAAACCGGATACAATAAACAATTCAGCAATATGGAAAATCAATAACGGCCACTTCAAAATTGCTTATATCCAAGGCCATGTATCCTCTTAAGTTTCCTCTTATGCTTACATGCCTTCGTTTCAACTCTTGTTTCAAATCATGTCGATGTGAATGACTATACCGCCTACATTTTCATGTTTTGTTCTCATTTGCAAGTCTTATTTTCACCTTTTGTTCTCATCATGATGTAAACGATTTAAAATAGTGATTTATTTATTTGGTTGTGTTTGGCCAAAATCAAGCAGGGGGAAAGTTATCCAGAACCGGCATCCGGTGCCATTAAGGTTTTCTGCCCCGCAAGAACCGCCCCATGTTTCCACAGCATAAGCCACAGCGGACAAGCCATAACCACGACGATTATGATCAGTTTTGGATGATGTACCGGGTTTGAACACGTCTTCTATCGGGATACCAAATATGCGGGGCCATTATCAGAAATAGATAACTCACACCAGCCATCACGCTGCCGGACTGAGATAAACATAATGACATTATTGCCGCCAGTTTCCATGGAATTACGGACAAATTGCATCAGGATGCGATGCAAAAGCACCGGATTAATGAAAACAGGCGCGGTAATAATGGAACCGATTTCAATCGTAACCTGATTTGACGTAACCAATGTTAAACTGGGAATTATTCCCTTTAGCAGGTTTTCCAGTTCATATTGTGTCATCACCACCTGAGTGTCTTCGCTATTATTATTCTGGGTCAGATCATTGACCAGTTGTGATGCCATGGAGATATGATTGCGTATCGTTTCCAGTAATGGCCGCGAATCTTCTGGGTTTTCGATGGTATATTCCAGCTGATCACAGCCAGCCAATATGGCCATTAAATTATTATTTACATCATGAACAACCCCACGGAGGAGAGAATCCTGTTCGTTGGTCATGATATCCATAGGATCAGAGGGTAAATGTTCCTGATGATCGTTATCGGGTGTTTTTTTATGTGTTGCCAAGATAGGTAATCCAGTTTTTGTCTTGTCAGCGCAAAAAACAAAAGAGGCAACTAAAAAAGCCGACATAGTTAAATGACCAGCAACTCACATATCGCTGAACAAAACGCACTATATCTTATAAAAGTTAATAAAGGGTTAAGGGGATGAAAAAATTAGAGTTTCATAGATAAACATCTCAAATGATTAAGTAATTTGCGAATATCCAACAATCATCAGATCAAAAAAACCGATGAAAAATCACTTAACCCATAAGATAAAAGAGAGAAACCGGTATTAGAAGCGAGTTGATTCCGCCCGACAATTAGTCGTCTCGGTGGGTTTTCTCGTTACGCTCATGGCGCTCTTGCGCATCCAGTGATAGCGATGCAATGGGGCGCGCTTCCAGCCGTTTCAGGCTAATCGGCTCATCTGTTTCTTCGCAATAGCCATAACTGCCATCTTCAATACGCCGTAAAGCAGATTCGATTTTAGATAGCAACTTGCGTTCCCGATCACGCGTACGCAAACGGATAGATGTATCGCTTTCCACTTGAGCCCGATCAGTAACATCCGGTTTCTGTAAGTTTTCCTCAGAAAGATTGTTAAGAGTCTCAGACGCATCGGATAGTAGCTCATTTTTCCAGTTAAGCAGCTTCTGGCGGAAATATTCAACTTGAATCGGATTCATAAATTCTTCTTTATCCGACGGGCGATAGCCTTCTGGTATGACAATAGGAACATTACCACTTTTGGGGGTATTTATTACTTTGGACATATTGCTCATCATAACCTCTTATAACAAATGAATTAAAGGCAGAGTTAACAGAAAACGATTCAAAGAAAATAATATCGAGTACTTATATTTGTCTGTGGCAATCAAGGCAAGTCACAATTAAGCGATTAAGATTAAAAAAATTTAACATTTGGAAAATTCTTTTTAGAATCAAGTGATGATAGTGGCTTTTTCGTATTCGGATGATCATATCACGAATTGTTGATTTGCTAACGAATTAGATAATATGAATATTACACGGAAAGGGCATGTTTGCCTTGGTAATCTGCAGAGGCGGTTGTGATGATATTAAGTTTTGTTAACGATTTCATTACGACCTCATTAGAATTTAATAAACTGCGCGAGCCAGGGGTAAACATGCTGCGAGCAGATGATATTGTTAACCTTTTTGAGGAGTCAGTAAAATGAACGTTTTGATTGTAGAAGACGATCCGATTATCAGCAAATCCCTTTCCATGGCTTTATCCGATGAAGGACATTTTTCCGATATTTGCGGAACCGCCGAAGATGGTCTGATTGCGGCCACTGATAATTCTTACGATGCCATTATCCTTGATATTAATTTGCCGGATAGTGATGGCATCCGTTTATCTAAAACCCTGCGTTGTGATAAAATTGATACGCCGGTTCTGATTGTATCTGGCCGGACATCTACAACAGATAAGGTGGTCGCATTGCGTTCAGGGGCTGATGGTTATCTGACCAAGCCATTTGACCGGCAAGAGCTGGTCGCCAATCTGACAGCAATCGTGCGGCGGCATAATGGTCATAGCGATTCGGTGATTTCCACCGGCCCTATTGCCATAAATCTGAGCACCTGAACCGTTAGTTTAGCAGGTGAAAAAGTTGATCTGACCGGTAAAGAGGTTCAAATACTGGAATTGCTGGCCTTACGCAAAGGCGCAACAATCAGCAAAACCCAGCTGATCAATCATTTATATAATGGCCGTGATGAGCCGGAATTGAAAATCATTGATGTGTTTGTCTGCAAATTGCGGAAAAAACTGGCTGATCATGTTAATGGCAAAAACTTTATCCATACGATATGGGGACAAGGTTATGCCCTGCGGGATTATCCGGTTCCTGCGCAATAACTGCTTGATGTTATCCACCAGTGATTTACATAACTATTTATGGGAAACACGCCATCATATATTCAATTTGAACCGGGCCAGTTTGTTCGCCTACCCGCCGCGCCGGATTGGGGAATAGGTCAGGTTCAATCCGCCATTGGCGGGATGGTAACGGTTAATTTTGATCATGCTGGCAAACAGGTGATCAATATTAATGTGGCTAGGCTGATCCATGCCGACCTATCGCCCGATATGCTGTGATTATTTATGGCGAAGGGGTTGTTTTTCACCATCAACAGCCTCATATCTGACCCATGACAGTTAAAGCTTATCCTGATGATCATCCGCAATGGCCGCGCCATCCCAAAACTGGTATCCTTATTGTTAATCTGGGGACACCGGACGGAACGGATTACCGTTCCATGCGCCGTTATTTAAAACAGTTCCTTTCAGATCGCCGTGTGGTAGAAGCCCCGCGTCTGTTATGGTGGTTTATTCTCAACTGCATTATTCTGTTGCGGCGGCCGTCAAAATCCGGTGAGGCCTATGCCCGTATCTGGCTTGATGATGCCGATGGCTCACCTTTGCGGAAATATACGCGGCTTCAAGCCGAAAAACTGTCTGAAATGATGCTTTCTGACGGCCATGATCCAAATCAATTTATGGTGAGCTGGGCGATGCGTTATGGCCAGCCATCTATTCCGGATCGCTTGAATGAGCTAAAACAGGCAGGATGCAACCGGTTGTTGATTGTTCCGCTTTATCCGCAATATGCCGCCGCCACCACCGCCACGGTTCAGGATGAGGTGTTTGAGTGGATGATCAAACAGCGTTGGCAACCAGCGGTTCGCACGGTTGCGCCATGGCATGATCATCCCGTTTATATCAAAGAGCTGGCAAAAAGCATTCGGGCGGCCACCAAAGGCAATAAACCGGATATTCTGCTTGCGTCTTTTCATGGCATACCGCAACGGTATTTTGTGCAAGGTGACCCCTATCATTGCCAGTGTATTAAAACCGCACGATTGCTCCGCGATGAGCTGAAAATGTCCGATGACATGTTTAAGGTCAGCTTTCAATCACGGTTCGGTCGTGAGCCGTGGTTACAACCCTACACAGATGAAACCATTGAACAACTGGCGCATGATGGCGTAGAACATATGGCGATTTTCGCCCCCGGATTTAGCGCCGATTGTCTGGAAACACTAGAAGAATTAAATATGGAAGGCCGCGAAGAGTTTATTGAAAATGGCGGCAAGACATTCACCTATATTCCCTGTCTGAACGACAGTGATCATGGCATGACCGTGATCAAAACGCTGATTGACGAAAATATTGCCGGCTGGCTTTAAGCTGGCTTTAGGATAAATACAAGTTTATGATATTGTTATCGTTATCAGTCTTTTCAGATCAATAAAATGCTGTTATATAGCGATACATAATCAGGGCGGTCGTGGTGTAGTGGTAGCACAAGAGCCTTCCAAGCTCTTAGGGCCAGTTCGAGTCTGGTCGACCGCTCCAGATTAATCCTAAAATCCCCTAAAATGCTTAAATCCCCATATATGCTTGCCTAAACAGGTATCGCAAAAGGCATTATATTTATCTGTCCGGGTGATGATCCGGACAGTTGTTCGGGCAATATACAGCCCTCCCCCCATCACCATAAAATCCCCACTCCTTAACGAAGCATTAACTTTCATCTGATATTAATGTGTTGTGATCAATGGCTATCCGCCAATGCCAATACAAAAGGACAGAACAATGAAAAAACTAATGCTAATGCTAGCCATGACGCTATCGAAATCCTTACCCAGCGCATGACCCCAGCCGATATATCCGAAGCACAAGACTTGGCTAAACGATGCCTAGCGTCTAACTGTAAGGATTGTTAAGGCAGGATTGTTAAGCCAGGATTGTTAGGGGATTATCTATCACAATAAGGCCTAATGTACTTTTATCTTACCCTGCCCGAACAACGCTTGACTGAACAATATACTTGCCCCGCTTCCGCGCTGGTTATATTGTAATGGAAATTGATTTATTGAGGACAGAACATTGACCGATGCCAGATCAAAGGCTTGTCCTTATTGCTCGGAAACCATTTTATTCGATGCCATCAAATGCCGGTTTTGCGGTGAGATGCTGGATAAAGCCAAACCCGATCAAATTATCGAACATCGCATTTCAACGCCTCTGCATCAAACCAATGCTATGGGCGTGACGGCGTTTGTGCTGTCTATTGTTGGGTTGTTCTTTTCTTTCATTATTCCCTTTCTGATACAGATCATCAGCCTTATCCTTGGGCATATCGCCTTAAGTGAGATGAATAATCACCCCAATAAATATTCTGGCCGCGGGTTAGTGGTGGCTAGTCTGGTGATCAATTACTGCATTATTGGTATTTCTTTCGCTATTTTATTCACCATCGGCTATTTCATCGCTATTTTTATATAAACGGTTAATATCTGCGTCTGTGATATACTCGATCATGATAATCTGTGGTGCATTCTGCCACGCAATATAAACACGCAATATAAAGATGAATGATGTTCTATCGGCTCCTGCCTTTTATTTTTGTTTTTCTTTGGTCTTCGGCGTTTGTGACAGCAAAAATCGGGCTGGAATATGCCACGCCTTTTGCTTTTCTGGGCGTACGTTTTCTGATCACCTTTATCTTGTTCGGTGTCATCACCGGCGCGATATTGCTGTATGTTGCAAAACCGACTGCCAAAAATACCAACACAACCAGCACTGAACCTGTTCTGGCCACCGCGTTAGTGGGATTATTGCTTCATGGCGGCTATCTGGGGGCCAGTTTTTTTGCCATGGCATCGGGTTTAGGGTCGGCTATGGCGGCGCTCATTGTTTCCACACAGCCGCTATTAACAACCACGCTTGCCATTTTCCTTTTTCGTGAGATGCCATCACGTCTGCAATGGACAGGAATAGGGTTCGGGTTTTGCGGGGTTATTCTGGCGTTATGGCCAACGTTAAGCATCAACCCGCCGATAACCGGAATTGTAGCCAGCGTGGTGGCATTGATATCTATCACCATTGGCACGTTGCTTCATAAGCGCATTGGCGGCCAGATATCGCTGATGAAAAGCAATATGATACAGGCATTTGCCGCCAGTCTGTTTTTTGGTGCGCTGGTGTTAACCGTTGAAACCCCAGCCATAGACTGGACTTCACGGTTTGTTTTTGCCCTATCGTGGCAAATTCTGGCCGTATCCGCCGGCGCCTATGTGATCCTGATGATTATGATCAAACGGAAAACCGTTGCCGCCACCACATCATACCTTTTTCTGGTACCGCCAAGCACAGCGATAATCGCCTATCTAGCCCTTAATGAGCCCCTAAGCGCAATCACCATAAGCGGTTTCGGCTTCGCCGCCTTCGGCGTCTATCTGGTAACGCGATTTCAAAAAATTTAACGCAGGAAAATAGACTGATCCACTTTGGCTAGATCGGTCTGGCCGCACAGCCCTAATGTGGTATCCAGCTCTTTATGAATGATTTCAAGCGCGCGGGTCACGCCTTTTTGTCCCATGGCGCCAAGCCCGTAAAGAAACGCCCGCCCGATCAACGTGCCATTGGCACCGCTGGCAATCGCCCGCAACACATCCTGACCGGAACGGATACCGCTATCCATCCAGACTTCGGTGGTTTTGCCAATCGCGTCAACAATATGCGGCAACATCCGTATCGCAGAACATGTCCCGTCCAGCTGGCGCCCCCCGTGATTGCTGACTACGATAGCATCAACCCCTAAGCTAGCCGCCACTATAGCATCTTCAACATCCAGAATGCCTTTTAAGATCAGCGGGCCGTCCCATTGTTTACGTATCGCTTTAACGTCTTCCCAATTCAGCGATGTATCAAACTGGCCAGCCGTCCATTCAGCCAGCGATGCCATATCATCAATACCTTTGACATGGCCAACAATATTGCCGAATTGCCGCCGTTTCGTGCCTAGCATAGTCATGCACCAATGCGGCTTTGTCATCATGTTGAGGATATTGCCAAGCGTCAATTTCGGCGGCGCGCTTAATCCGTTTTTGATATCTTTATGCCGCTGTCCCATCAGCTGTAAATCCAGCGTCAGCATCAACGCAGAACAATTTGCCGCCTTTGCCCGTTCAATCAGACGGCGGATAAAATCACGGTCGCGCATCACATATAGCTGAAACCAGAACGGTTTATCCGTATGTTCTGCCACGTCTTCTATGGAACAGATCGACATGGTGGAAAGCGTGAACGGCACGCCATAATCAGCGGCGGCTCTGGCGGCCAGTATCTCACCATCCGCATATTGCATACCTGTCAAACCTGTTGGTGCCAGCGCCACCGGCATAGGCAGATTTTGCCCCAGCATCGGCATGGCTGTATTACGGGTGCTGACATCAATAGCTACCCTCTGGCGGAACGTCATTCGCTGTAAATCCACGGCGTTAGCGCGATAGGTGCTTTCTGTCCATGATCCGCTATCCACATAATCATAAAACATGCGCGGCACCCGCCGTTGATGCATTTTCCGCAAGTCTTCTATACAGGTGATAGCTTTCATGCCGTGTTTGC
>JAHEII010000185.1 GCA_024639485.1 Alphaproteobacteria bacterium | reverse complement strand
GCTGTTTTGTCATATGCAGGGGCAGCAATCGCGGCGGTTCATGCCGGTGACTTAATCAGCTTGTTCATCTGGTGGGAAGCAACCGCCATCACATCCGTGTTCATTATTCTGGCGGCAAATACGGTTTCCGCCCGTCACGCGGCCATGCGGTATCTGTTGGTTCAGGTGTCTAGTGGTGTGCTGTTAATTGGCGGTGCGGCGCTATATTTCCATGAACATGGCCGAATCACATTCGAAGCCATGACGCTGGGGTCTATGGCAACATGGTTTATCTTTATTGCTTTTGGAATTAAGGCGGCTTTCCCTTTCCTTAATGGCTGGTTGCAGGATGCCTATCCAGAAGCAAGCGTGACGGGAACAATCGCTTTATCTGCTTTCACAACAAAACTGGCCATATATGCATTAGCACGCGGATTTCCGGGGACAGAATTGCTGATTTGGATTGGTGCTGTGATGACGGCATTTCCGGTTTTCTTTGCGGTGATTGAAAATGATCTGCGCCGTGTCTTATCGTTTAGCCTCAATAATCAGCTAGGGTTTATGGTGGTAGCCGTTGGTATAGGCACGCCACTGGCGTTGAATGGCGCGGTGGCACATGCTTTTGTTCATATCATATACAAATCATTGTTGTTTATGTCTGTTGGCACAGTGATGTTCCATACAGGCACCGCTAAAGCATCCGAGCTTGGCGGGTTATACAAACAAATGCCATTTACCATGATCTGTTGCATTATTGGCGCCATGTCGATTGCTGCATTCCCGTTATTTAGTGGTTTTGTTGCAAAATCGCTGACGATGACCGCGCTTGGTGGAACAGAGTTTATGTTGGCGTATTTTGTGCTTTTATTTGCGTCTGCCGGTGTGCTGGAACATTCGGGAATCAAAATTCCGTTTTTCACATTCTTTGCACATCCAACAGATCGTAAAATTGGGAAAACCCCGACTGGCATGTTGATCGCTATGGGTGCGGCGGCGGTTATGTGTATTGGTATTGGCGTATTTCCGCATCTGCTTTATCAGATTCTTCCATATGCCAAGGTTAAAAATCCATATGACCTGAGCCATGTGACAGGACAGTTGCAATTGCTATTACTGGCTGGACTTGCGTTTGTTGTGTTGATGCGAACAGGGCTCTATCCCCCTGAAATACGGTCAACTGTGCTGAATACAGATTGGTTTTATCGCCGTCTGGCGCCGTCTATTATTAGTGCTATGGTGCGAGTGTTCATGCAATCTGCGAAAGCCATTGATGATATGATCATATCTATCGCCAGAACGGTTATGCGCGGGGCTAAATGGGTATCTGATCATCCCATATCCGGGCCAGTAATTCCGGGGCCTGCAGCTTTGGTTCAGGTTATTGTTCTGATAGTAATTATGGCATCAATTTATGCCAATATTAAATAAAATCAGCATGGGTAATGATTGGATATATCCAGTCATTCGGGCATATCTGTTTTCTTTACTGCTATTGTTAATCGGGACAACGCAAATTTTTGCTAATGATTACACCCGTCTGGCGGTTTATGATCCGGTAGGGGGGCAATGGCATGATATTCTGGCTGAGTTAGCAGAAACCCCTGAAGAACGGCAAATAGGGTTGATGCACCGACAATATCTTGCAGATAATCATGGCATGTTATTCATTTATGATCGGGAAAAAACATTATCATTCTGGATGAAGAATACTTATATATCGCTTGATATTATTTACTTTTCTGAAAATGGTGACTGGGTAAGTACAGCACGGGATACCATACCGCAAAGCCTTACGACCTATCCCTCATTAGCACCGGCACAATTTGTTCTTGAATTACCAGCAGGCCACGCATCGCGGCTAAATATAGGCGCTGGTAGCAAGTTAATGATTAAAGACTGCAATATGCTAAAATCAGGGCTTGATTTCATTCCATGCTACCGATAAACATAATCTTGTGTTTGCGGTTTTGTAAACATATGTCGGAGTGTAGCGCAGCCTGGTAGCGCATCTGGTTTGGGACCAGAGGGTCGGGAGTTCGAATCTCTCCACTCCGACCATTCTTTGATTGATCATTTCGGGTCACCATTTTCGGGTTACTATGAAAGCACGCATATATCAAAAACCCAAATCTGCCATGCAGTCCGGTAATACCGGATGGGGTAAATCCGCACCATGGATCATGGAACCTATTCGCCAGCATAAAGCATCCGCAGATACGCTCATGGGGTGGCAATCATCCGGGGAAACGTTGAAAACCCTTCATTTATCCTTTGAAACGCTGGATGCTGCTTTGGCCTATGCTAACACTAACAATATTGAACCTGTTATCATTCCAGCGCAGCAACGTCGCCGTAAGCTTAAGGCTTATGCTGATAATTTTGATTTTAATCGAAAGCAGTCCTGGACACATTAAGTTGTCACATTAAGGGTCACATTAAGGTGTTTTTGCAAAACGGTACTATCTTTGCATGTGATGTCATTATAGATTGAACAGACACAACATGATTGAGATAGCGTTATGTTACCATTTAAAAATACATTTAAGATATTCTGCCGCGTGTTTTCAGGTATCATATGCGCGGCATTGCTTGTTTGCACAACGCCGGCACAGGCAAAAATAGCCTTTTATCTGATTGAAGATACCGAAGACCCCAATCCTTCTCTGGCCGCGTGTATGGCGGTTTATACAAATGGCGTGTTAATCCAGCCTGAAAAACATATCTGGATTTTAAATTATGAAGTCTGGGAAGTGTTTTACGAAGAAAACATGCTGTTTTGCCACAAGCACGGGGTCATATTCCCGAAAGGCGAAAGAGTAGACTAATCACAGCATACGCACTTGCTCTTGCGCATGATTTGTAATATCAGTCATGCAGGTTTAAGGCTCCGTAGCTCAACTGGATAGAGCAGCTGACTTCTAATCAGCAGGTTGCAGGTTCGAATCCTGCCGGAGTCGCCAGTATTTTGATATCATTTATAATGCTCGCGCCTGTCTGAAAATGTCCGCACCCGTCGGCGCCATGCTTCATAACTGCCTCGCTTGAGGTTTTTCCGCATTAATGCTTTCACCTCTTTTTCCTTTAATCCATAAAGCTGTTCGATTTGCGCAAATGTCGTATGGTCAGATAAGGCCATTTCTATAATTTCATCTATATCTTCGTCTTTATATGGCATGTTGTTTCTCAAGCGTGGATATGGCGGGATAATTGCATGGGATATGGTATCTTTATGATGATACTGTGTTTATATGCTAAAATGGCTTCTAAAGCTCATATAGTTTGATTTAGTAACAGGTTGAGTGGCTATGCGTGAAAATATTCTGGCAATATTGATACTTCTGTTGCTGATATCCGGAGT
>JAHEII010000183.1 GCA_024639485.1 Alphaproteobacteria bacterium | reverse complement strand
TTATATGCTTGATCATGTACTGTTCCGCGCCATTGATCCAGCCGCCGACCCCAAAGGCGCGGCATGGGAAACGCTATGGGCATCCCATGTATTTTAAGGGTATTTTAAGGGTGTTTTAAGGCACCCTAACAACCCCAACGGCTACGGAATCCCCGGTATCTAAAGAATCCAAGGAATAGCTATTTCTGGAATATGCGATATTTTGATTATTGATTCCCGAAATATTTTGATAATCATCCACGCAAATCATTGGCATAGCCGGGTTAGTGTTTGATCTAGCATTTGGTTAAACCGGCCTTTATCTGCTTTTGAGAACGGCTTTGATCGGGATTGATGAAACGGATCAGCGGCGCGGATATCTGACATCAGATCACGGCTAGCCAATGTGTTGCCAATATTATCCCCGGTCAGGCATGTGCCATCGGGACGGATGGTAATCGCGTCTTTTTCTACGGCTTTTGCGGCTAGGGGAATATCGCTCGTGATCAGAACATCGTTTGCCGCAATCGTATCAGCTATCCATTTATCCGCCTCATCAGGCCCGGCCGGTACAATTTTCAAGCTAATCAACGGATGCGGATGCGGCCGGATACCGCCATTACAAACCATAAGCACCGGTATGTTATGTCTGATCGCAATGATAATGATATCATCTCTGACCGGACAGGCATCAGCATCTACATATATCGTTATTGTCATATTTTTACTGTCTTGTGCTCACTGTTTTATGCTCATTTTCATATTCTGATCATTCTTACCATAAAACACGATTTGAGCATTGCCAACAGGATGCAGGATTACAGATGGTGCTGAACCGTTGCCTGAAAATTGAACTGTTCCGGCCATTCTGGAAACCGCGCCTAGAGCTTACAATCTGACTGATCTGAAAATCTGATTGCTTCGCACCCGTTCACTGCATTCTATGTTATCACTGCATCAATAAATCTATATTACCGCCAGACGCGGTCATATCCTGACAGATATGTTTTTCATGAAATAGCCAGCCATAGCTGCCAGCATCAATGATCAATGGTATGATCGCTTTGCCGGACTGGTGCATGAATTGCCGCAAATCCCCGATAGGAATTGACCCATCAAGCTCTGTCATAACCGCATCAATACCATGTAAATGTTCTGGAATATCTGACTGTTCCATTACCGTATTACCCGCATCCGTAGCCAGCTTGGCTAGCGTTTTCCGCTTGTTAGCATCAGCATGCAAAACCAGCACATGCCCACGGGGTGTGATCATATAGGTATTGCGTTCACCAGATGGTGAGGGCATCACTTGCGATGACTTTATATCCGGTAACGTCTGATCAACCCCGCCCTGATTTTGCAAAAATGCCCTCAGATAAAGTTGTCCGCCGGCCTTCGGCCCTGTCCCCGAAAGCCCATTTCCACCAAACGGCTGTGAGCCGACAATCGCACCTATTTGATTACGATTAATATAGACATTGCCAACATTAATAGCATTGCAAACCATATCGATATTGGAATCAATACGGCTATGCATCCCAAAAGTCAGACCAAATCCAGACGCGTTTACCGCTTGTACGACCTTGTTTTCTTCCCCTGCTTTATATGTTGCAATATGCAGAACAGGGCCAAAGATTTCCGATACCAGATCAGCTATACCATCTAACCGGATCATGGCTGGGGAACAGAAGCATCCTTTTTCGGGTGCATCCCCCTGCCAGATTAACCGCCCTGTCTGGCGTGCCGCATCAATGTGCTGATCTATCCGTGCCTTGGCTGTAGCATCAATGACAGGGCCGATATCTGTATCCATATTGGCGGCATGCCCAACCGTCATTGTTGCCGCCGCCTCACCCAGCATGCGGATCAAACGCTCAGCGATATCATTCTGTACATATAGCATACGCAACGCCGAACAACGTTGGCCAGCAGACCGGAAAGCCGATGTCAGAATATCATCTACCGCCCGTTCCAATAATGCCGAGCTATCAACAATCATGGCATTAATGCCACCGGTTTCGGCAATGAGTGGCGCTTGCGGTTTCGCCGATTGAGCAATGGCATTTTCAATCACTTTAGCGGTATCGGTTGAGCCGGTGAACACCACCATGTCGCAACGGCCAGCAGTGGTGAGTGCCTGTCCCACCGATGCCCCTGTCCCACATAACAAATGCAAGGCATCATGCGGAACACCTGCCTGATGCATCAAATGGATCGCCGCCGCCGCAATTCGGGGCGTTTGTTCGGCAGGCTTGGCCAGTACCGCGTTACCAGCACCTAATGCCGCCACAATCTGACCCGTGAATATGGCCAGTGGAAAGTTCCATGGCGATATGGCAACAACTAACCCACGCGGGTTAGATGCCGGATCAAGGGTTAGCACTTGCGCGGCATAATACCGGCAAAAATCAACCGCTTCACGCAACTCTCCAGCGGCATCATCAATGGTTTTACCAGCTTCATGTACCAGCAGATGATATAATCTAGCCGATGCTTTTTCAAAATGATCAGCAATCTGATTAAGAATATCCGCACGCTCCACTGGCGTTTTATATTTCCATGATGATTGTTCGGACTGATCAAAGGCTAGCATGACAGAATGATGATCAGCATCGACTGGCTTTGGTGGTAAATCCGGCGACGATACGCTATTTGCAAAATTGCGGATGGTAATAATATCGTCTTCGTCGAAACCACGGCTGTTTTTGCGTTCTGGCAAAAATAAATCTGTCCCTGATTGTGGGGATGCCGATTTTTTTTCGCGCGGGTCATAAGGATCATTTATCAGATGGGCAATATCAACGCTGGTATCTGCCAGCTGATTCATAAAGGACGAGCTAGCCCCATTTTCAAGTATCCGGCGAACCAGATAAGCCAGCAAATCTTCATGCTGTCCAACTGGCGCATATATCCGGCATGGTGCAGAAGATATTTTTCTTATCTCACCATGCACCGCGTCACCCATACCATGCAGTTTTTGTAGCTCATAGGATATGGGATTTATATGTTCAGCCAGACATACCACCGCCGAAAGCGTATAGGCATTATGACTGGCAAATTGAGGATGAAAATATTCAGATGCTTCCATCAATCGTCTGGCATGCGCAAGATAGGCAAGATCAGTATGTGATTTATCGGTATAAACCGGGAAATCTTTTAACCCCTTTTCCTGTGCCAGTTTAATCTCAGTATCCCAATATGCGCCTTTTACCAATCTGATAGAAATGCGTGTCTGATTAATTTTTGCCTGATGCTCTAGCCAGTCAATAACCGCACCGGCATGCCGCCCATAAGCCTGAACAACCATGCCAAGCCCGTCCCAGCCGCGTAATTCCGGATGCGCCAGTAATTGTGCAAAG
>JAHEII010000023.1 GCA_024639485.1 Alphaproteobacteria bacterium | reverse complement strand
GACCAGTATCTGCAATAATGACCCGTCTTCGGCAAGAACTTTAATCGTCACATCCTGTATACTAAATAGTGACATTCCCAAAATAATAAGCAATATACCCAGCTTGTCATTCATCAGCAGCATCCTTATTATATCACCTGAATATACCACCTGAAGCGTCTTATATTTTATCAATACAATCAAGGGGTTAATAAATTACAGTAATGTCGTTAAATGACTAGTATTGACCGGGTTTCATTTTAATACCGACTCTTGTTTTCAAAATACGCCACAGCGGTTTCACGCTCTGTCAATCCAGTCAAAAATAACTCATATCAGAATATGGTATCCGTCCATAAGATGAGCGCAACTAAGAGTTGCATTTTTTCATCAAATGAGAAGAATACATGTATGACTAATATCGAAGCACATACCAAAACATCACATACGGTTAATGCTGTCATCTTTGATAAACTGGCAGAACATAACGGTCCATATCTGATCACTCCGGATCACATATGGACAGGCGCCGCTTTTCATGAACTGGTTATGATGCTGGCTGAATTTCTGCATCAATCCGGTCTTAACAAAGGCGACCGGTTATTAGCACAGGTGGAAAAATCACCGGCTAGTCTGGCGCTATATGTCGCCACATTAAAAGCAGGCGGCGTTTATATCCCCTTGAACACCAGCTATACCATGGCGGAGCTGGATTATTTCATTGGCGATGCTGAACCCAGCATCATTATTCTATCAACTGACCGTGCTGCTAGCATGGCTGAACATTATTCGGATAAAACCCTGTTCGCGCTTGACGCTGATGGCACTGGCCAGCTGATGGATAGCGCCCGTAATATGCCTCCCCGCAACATACTCAAAACCCCAAACACCGTCAAAAATACCCCGCCTATGCTTGCGGATGATCCGGTCACTGGCGATGATCTGGCCGCTATTCTGTACACATCCGGAACCACCGGTCGATCAAAAGGCGCTATGCTGACGCATCGAAATCTGGTTAGCAATGCCATCACTTTAACGGATTACTGGCAGTTTACTGATCAGGATATCCTGCTTCATGCTTTGCCTATCTATCATACCCACGGGCTGTTTGTGGCTTGCCATGTGGCCACATTGAGCGGTGGCCGGATGATCTTTCTGGCTAAATTTGATCCTGACACAATATGCCAGTGGTTGCCGCAAGCAACGACTATGATGGGGGTTCCGACTTTTTATACCCGATTACTGGCTACGCCGGAATTTGACCATGCGCTTACTGCACATATCCGGCTATTCATATCCGGATCAGCCCCGCTTCTGGATGAAACCCATACCGCGTTTCATGAACGAACTGGTCATGCCATTCTGGAAAGATACGGCATGACCGAAACCAGCATGAACACGTCAAACCCCTATATGGGTGACCGCCGCCCCGGCTCTATCGGCTTTGCCTTGCCCGGTGTATCGGTGCGTCTGTCTAATGATGTCGGCGAAAATGGTATCGGCATGATTGAGGTAAAAGGCGACAATGTGTTTTCCGGTTATTGGAACAAACCGGATCAAACCAGCGAAAGCTTTACCGATGATGGCTATTTCCGCACTGGCGATCTGGCGATGATAAGCGATGACGGCTATATATCCATCATTGGCCGGCAAAGCGATATGATCATTTCCGGAGGATTGAACATCTATCCCAAAGAAATAGAAGACGCGCTGAATGATATTGATGGCATTTCAGAAAGCGCGGTTATCGGCATCCCTGATGCTGATTTTGGCGAACAGGTCATGGCTGTCATTGTGGCTGATCCCGAACACGTTACCACCGAACAAGTTACCGCCAGATTAGCAGACAGACTAGCCCGTTTCAAACATCCGAAATCACTGATATTTGCCGATGCCTTGCCCAGAAATGCGATGGGTAAAGTAGAAAAAAAACGCCTGCGCCAGATATATGGCGATGCGTAAAACAGATGGAAAACTAGCCTATATCACCGATACCAGAATTAACCGGCATCCCATTATCAGGAAAAACAGCAAGATCAGTTTTCTGAACCAATCCGGTGAAATATAGCTGCGTATCCATTCCCCCAGCATAAATCCGGCCAGCGCAACCACCAGCCCGAACATGGATGACACCGCCAGATCAAGGGTAAGCACGCCATTCAGCCAGAACGCCAGAACCAGCGGCGCGCATCCGGCAAAAAACAGGAAACCGGTAGCGGCAATAAACTCATCCTTACCGGCATCACGACCCAGCAGATACATCACAATGGGTGGCGAGAAAACGGAACTCAAGCCGCCAATAAAACCCGTCACCACCCCGCATAACACCTGCCAGTATGGTGCCGCTGAAAATTGCCATTTTAATCCGGCCAGTGCTTGCACCGCAAACACGGTCATAGCCACTCCTAACCCCAACAACAAAATTGTTTCCGGAAAAGACAGAATAAAATAGCCTGTCAGAAATATGCTGATCAGCAGAGTAATGGCATAAAGACCATATTTTCGTATCACCAGATGGCGTGATTGTGACCGCTGCATCTGTAACAAATTGACAAACATGGTTGGAATAGCTGTCAGGGGGATGGCTTCTAGTGGCGGCAGGAACAACGTCAACAGAACCATGCAAATCGCTGGCATACCCAGACCAATTATGCCCTTAACCGTGCCAGCGATCAGGAAAGTGCCAGTAATAGCCAGCCATATAGCAGGATCAGCCAGATATCCGGATAATGTCAAAGAGTTCACAAAGCGTATCCGCAAAAACTGGCCACAGCGCGCGCGATTTCCATGCCGCGTGTTGTCAATGGCAGAAGCCCGATAGAAATCACCGCAATGATCAACCAGATGGTCCAGATGATGCGGTCACCCCCGCCAGTATCACCGCCAGTATCGCTGCCATTATCCACATGCTTATCAAAGCCGCTATCTTTGGCTGTTTTCTGATCAGGTAACGTCATATTCATTAAGTCCTGACAACAAACTCCATACCGGATTGATTGCCAACATATATCTTTGGCTTGTGGCGATAGAGCCGGATCAATAGATCACCAAGCGCAACATCAAATCCATCTGGCCGGATACGAACAATTTTGCCTTGTGCGGATACGTCCGTATCCGTGCATTCTATCGTGACTTTCTGATCAAGTGTTAACATGTTTGTCTCACTTTCTGGCTTATGTCTTTGCCATTATGTTTTGTTATTATTGCCTTTATCATAATCAATAGCCAGCGATTTGAGCTGATCAAGATCACAAATATTCAAGCTGGCCATATTCGTTGCCGCCAGCACAACATTCGGCGCGGCACCGGCTTGTCTGGCCTGTTCCCACCGTCCGGCGCATAGGCACCAGTGATCCCCCGGCTTTAATCCGGCAAAGCCATATTCCGGCCGTGGTGTTGATAAATCATTTCCAGCCGATTTACTATATTCCAGAAAAGCATCGGTCATCACCGCACAGACCGTATGCAAACCCATATCTTCCGGCCCCGTATCACAGCATCCATTTCTGTAAAATCCTGTCATAGGTGACGTTGAACACGGGATCATCCACCCGCCCAGCACATTGCGCTGTTTATTATTTCCGCCAGAAAATCCATCCATATTGCGCTTATCCTTTTGCCGTCATTCATATTTCAGTTAATGTGATCAAGGAGCCAGTTTTCGGGATTCGGTTTCAATCACGTCTTCTACTTTTGCCATTAATTCCTGTCTTGTCAAACCGGCCGGAATGGCTGGTAATAGCCGGACGGTTATATGCCCCGGGGTTTTGGAAATGCTATCCCGCGACCAGAAATATCCGGAATTAAGCGCAACCGGCACGACTGGTAATCCGGTAGCCGAATATATGGCATAAAGCCCGCTATGATACGGTTGATATGCATCAACAGCAAGCCGTGTTCCTTGCGGAAAAATGAGCAAATTGCGCCCTGTTGAAGCCGCATTCTGGCTAACCCTTATCATCTGTTTGAGCGCGGCTTTGCCTTTATTACGGTTAATGCCCATTACTCCGAACCGCACCAGATAGAGCCCAAATAACGGAATAAATAGCAATGATTTTTTCATCACCGTCACCGGTTGCCCCAGCATGGCCAGCAAGACGATGGTTTCCCATGCGGATTGATGTTTCACCGCGTAGATCACCTGCTGATCCGATGTATCGCCTTCAATATGTGAGCTAATTCCACAAATACCGGCCAGCAATACCATCATTGCCCGCGCCCATAACCATTGCCAGAAAAAAATGACCCGTTGCGGCAATAGCAAAAGCGGCAGGCCAATAATTGCCATCACCGCCGTCATGCCATAAAACAGTAAAGAAAATATCAGACCGCGTATAAATCGCATGATTTACCCTTTACCATGTTAACTCTATAATGTTCGTATAGAGTATTCGTAAGAAACCGGTATTCATATGCCCCAAAATGTAATCCGGAAATTTTATCCAGAATTATAGCCATACCATGACTGACATATTGAAAACAGACCCTGAGCACCAGAAAAATAATAACCACATTCCTGATTGGCAAAATCATGTTCTGGCTATACTGGCATCGCTTGCCGCATCACGGCAAACCATCACCTATGCTGATCTGGCTGATCTGGCGGCATTACCATCGCCCCACCGCATTCACAAACTGGCCGATTATCTGGAACAACTGATTGCCGAAGACATTGCCGCATCGCATCCTGTCCGTGCCGCTGTTGTGATCAGCAAGCGTGATCACGGGCTACCGGCAGATGGTTTTTTTGATTGCTGTTCCAGCCATGGACTGCTCCCCGGTGCAGGCGAAAGCCAGCAGGCGTTTCACAACCGATTGCTAACCGCCATATACCAGCTGTCATCAAGCGATTAGCGGCTAGGCTTTGCGGATACGAAAGCTGATCAATCCCTGATCATGGTCATTCTGGTCAAGCAATTCATGACCGCCAACCTCACAGAAATGGGCAAAGTCCAGCGGTGCCGCCGGATCATCAGCCAGTATCAGCAAAATTGTATCGCTATCCATCGCCGCGATTTGCCGCCGCGCTTTCAGCACTGGCAATGGGCATTTAAGCCCGGAGGCATCAAGCAAAATATCATGTTGACCATATTCAGACATAGCCAGAAGTTTTATCATTTTTCACGCTAATGGCAAGCCAAGATGCGGCAATTGGCTATACCGGTTTTACTTGCCAAGCATAGGGCAATTGCGGATAAGAGAGCATGAACATCTGGGGCATCATTATTGGCGGAACGGCCGGGTTAGCAATTGGCGGCCCGATTGGTGGGCTGGTTGGTGCCTTGGCCGGTCATGTGGCGGAGCATGTTGCGAACCATGCCGCCGGACAATCCATTGCCCCTATCGCCGGCGGGTATGATAAAAATCTGCGCCAGAATGTTGCTTTTTCGGTTGCGCTGATTGCGCTATCGGCAAAAATGGCTAAATCTGACGGCACCGTCACACTGGATGAGGTGCTGGCCTTTCGCGAGAAAGTAGAGATTCCCGAAAAAGACATAAAAAAGATTGGGCAATTATGGGATTTAGCCCGACAAACCCCGACCGGATACGAAGCTTACGCCAGACAGCTGCGGCAGCTATTTGGCGCGAAGGCCACTGTTTTTGAACATCTGATGGGATTATTATTCCATATTGCCAACGCTGATGGCACAGTCACCGATAAAGAAAATGAGTATCTGTATCATGTGGCGATAGAACTGGGGTTTGATGATGCTGATTTTCAACGGCTGAAACGGTTATATGGCGATTATCCGGATAATCCTTATCAGATATTGAATATCGCGACAGATTCCAATATGGAAGATACGCGTAAGGCATGGCTTGATCTGTTGCGCCTGCACCATCCTGACCGGTTGCAGGCAAATGGCTTGCCCGTCGAGTTTATCCGTTCGGCCACCGATAAAGTGGCAAAAATCAATGCCGCCTATGAAACGATCAAACAATCACATGCGAGCTAGATCATATGGCTGAAAACCTGTTGAGTATTCATGATGTTGGTATCAATCTGGGCGACCGGTGGTTGATGCGGAATGTTGATGTCAGCCTTGAGGCCGGTGACCGGTTATGTCTGGTTGGCCGCAATGGGGCGGGTAAATCAACCATGATGAAACTGATGGCAAATCTTGCCGAAATGGATGAAGGATCATTATGGATTGCTCCGGGGAAAACCGTATCCTATCTGCCGCAAGCGCCTGCCCTGCCCAAAGGCATGAGCTTATCCAGTGTTGTTCAACATGGCACCGGAAGCGATGGTGATATTATTATTCCGGCACATAAAGCCGAAGCCTATCTGACCCGCATGGGGCTTGACCCCGACCGGTTAAGCGATGGGCTTTCGGGTGGCGAATCCCGCCGCGTGGCGCTGGCACGGGCATTGGTCAAAGAACCTGATGTTCTGCTTATGGATGAGCCGACCAACCATCTGGACTTACCAACGATTACATGGATGGAAGACTTGCTGATGACGCATAATGGCGCGTTAGTGGTGATCAGTCACGACCGCGCTTTTCTTAACCGTATCGGCAATGGCACGTTATGGATTGACCATGGAAAATGCCGCCGCCGTCAGGGGAGCTTTGACGGATTTGATGAATGGGCAGATACTATCCTTGCCGAAGAAACCGTCCGCCGCCAGAAACTGGATCGCCGGATTATCGCCGAAACCCGCTGGTCAATCGAGGGCATCAGCGCCCGCCGCAAACGCAATCAGGGGCGCATGCGGGAATTGCAGGATATGCGGCAAGACCGTGCAAAAATGGCGGCAGGCGCTAGCCGGTCAAGCCGGATGCTTACCGCAACACTGGATACCGGTGGCCAGATCATGCTTGAGGCGCTTGACCTCACCGCTACCGTTCCTGTTGCTGTTCCGGCATCTGCATCAAATCTGACAAGTTCTGCTACGGAAAACACCAGACGTGTGCTGTTTCAACATTTTAACCAGATCATTCGCAAAGGCGACCGCGTGGGCATCATTGGCCCCAATGGTGCTGGCAAATCCACGCTGGTCAAAATCCTGCTGGAACAGATTACCCCCGATAGCGGCCGTGTTCGGGTTGGTTACGGACTGGAAGCATCCTATTTTGATCAGCAACGCGAAACGCTGAAACCCGAAGATACACCTTGGCAGGTGCTTTGCCCTGATGGTGGTGACACGGTTGAACGCGATGGCAGAAATCTGCACGTAAAACGCTATTTGCAGGATTTCCTGTTTGATGAACATAAAGCCACACAGAAAGTCAGAACGCTTTCCGGTGGTGAGCAGAACAGGTTATTGCTGGCGCGACTATTTATTGAAAAACATAATATGCTGGTGCTGGATGAACCGACCAATGATCTGGACATGGAAACGCTGGAATTAATGCAGGAAGTCATTGCCGATTATAAAGGCACCGTGATTATCATTAGCCATGACCGTGATTTTATTGATCGCACCGTAACATCAATTCTGGCATTCGAAGGCGATGGCCGCATTATCAGCCATGCCGGTGGATATTCGGATTATCTGGAACGGCGCACCAAGCTAGACATCAGAAAATCAGAAAAGCCCACAAAATCCAATCAGAAAGCAAAATCAAAGCGTCCAGAAAAGCAGCATGAACGCAAGCTGAGTTTTAAAGATATTCATGCGCTGGAAACCTTGCCAGATGAAATTGCAAAACTGGAAGCAAGCATCACAACGATTGAGCAAAAACTGGCCGACCCTAATCTGTTTGCCCGTGATGCTGATCTGTTTCAGCTATTGGTCAAACAACTGGAAGCCGAACGCGAATTACTGGCAAAAAAGGAACAGCGCTGGATAGAAATTGCCTTGCTGAAAGATGACATTGAGAACAATTGAGAACAATAGCTAAACACCTGATACAGCCAGAGCGCATCACGCTTGACAGAATTGATGGGGCATCCTAGATATCACACAGGTCAGATGGTCGGATGGTCGCTGTTTAGGCAGAGGAAAGTCCGGGCTCCTGAAAATCACGGTGCCGGATAACGTCCGGCGAGGGTGACCTTAGGGAAAGTGCCACAGAAAACAAACCGCCATCATTTGATGGTAAGGGTGAAACGGTGCGGTAAGAGCGCACCGCAATGCCGGCAACGGGATTGGCAGGGTAAACCCCACCGGGAGCAAGACCAGATAGGAACATATTGCCGTATGGCAAAGGGTGATTTTCCCCTATGTTCGGGTAGGTTGCTTGAGGCGCGAAGGTAACTTCCGTCCCAGATGAATGGCCATCCCGCCAATTGCGGCGGACAGAACCCGGCTTATAGACCATCTGACCTAATAATCTTTATCACTCATTATCCGCATCATTTGATCTGTTGCCATCAACACGGATTGACGCAAATGATCGATTCTCATGGCTAAGATATTGAAATAATTGAGAACATAAAGTGAACAAATAGAAATAGTGTTTGTTTTCAATGACTAAACATAAAGCCTTAACAATCTGCTCTAACTGTATGAATTAATTGCATTTTTTTAGATATTTACAGGTTTTCCCATTGACAGACCATAAAATCCCATGTTATCCCAAATAATCCCATAAAGTGTATTTTGCATTTATGGGCAGGCAAACATTAGGCAAGAGGCGGCAGTGGAACTATTCACGTCGACATTTGAAAACAAGGTAGACCGGAAAGGACGCGTATCCGTTCCGGCAAAATACCGTGCTATTCTGGATGCCCGTGGTGAGCCGATTATCCTGACCAGATCATTGACCCTGCCCTGCCTCGAAGGCATGTCGCTGGATCGGATGAACAAATATGCTGATGCGATTGACAGCATGGATGCGTTTTCCGAAGAAGCCGAAATGTTGCAGATGATTATCGCCAGCGCACAGGAAATGCGTCCTGATAGCGAAGGCCGGATTGTTCTGCCTGAAGAATTTTTGAGTCATGCCGATATCAGCGATGCGGCAACATTTATCGGAATTGGCCGGTCGTTCCAGCTATGGAATCCCCAAGCCTATCAATCGCGGGAAAACAAAAGCCGGCAAGCCGCCCGCGATGGCAAAATGCCAAAACTGATCCTCAATCCACGCCCAAAATCAGGAGATGGAGCATGAGCTTTCACCCGGAGCATAATCCCGTTCTGGTCGTTGAAGTTGTTGAAGCTCTGTCACCCAAAGCTGACGCGGTTTATCTTGACGCTACATTCGGTAGAGGCGGATATAGCCGCGCCATTCTGGATGCCGCGCCATGCCGTGTGATTGCCATTGATCGTGATCCTGATGCCATTACCGCCGGTCAAGACATGCGCCATGAATATGACGGTCGTCTGACATTGCTAGAAGGCCGGTTTTCGCAAATGGGCACTCTGTTAAACGAAATCGATATGCCATTCGTTGATGGTGTCGTGTTTGATTTTGGTGTGTCATCCCCACAGATTGATGATGCTGAACGCGGGTTTTCGTTCCGGTTTGACGGGCCGCTTGATATGCGGATGGAAAAATCAGGAACTGATGCCAGCGATTTTATCAATACCGCCACGGAAAAAGACATTGCTGATGTGTTATGGCAATTTGGCGAAGAACGCGCCTCACGCCGCATTGCCCGTGCTATTATCCATGCCCGTGACGAAGCTGAAATAACCACAACCTATCAGCTGGCCAAGGTTATTCGTGCTGTCATGCCGCGCCCGAAACCGGGGCAGATTGATCCGGCCACGCGAAGCTTTCAGGCTATCCGGATACATATCAATAATGAGCTGGATGAAATCCGCACGGCATTGCCAGCGGCAATGGCATGTTTGAAACCGGGGGGACGATTGGCAGTTGTTGCTTTCCATTCGCTCGAAGACCGGCTGGTCAAAACCTTTATCATGAACGAAGCAGGCAAAGCCCCGCGCCCATCCAGACATGTGCCGGATATGCCAGAACATGCCCCACGGCTGAACATGATCACGCGCAAACCGGTTACACCATCAGAAGATGAAATCAACCAGAATCCCCGTTCCCGTTCATCGCGTCTGCGTGTGGCTGAGCGAACAGATGCGCCGCTGCTGGATGAGGTGGCGTGATGAATGTTTTTTCGCTACGCGCTACCATTATCCTGACGCTGATCACCATCATGCTAGGGCCATTAGTCTATCTGTCCGGTATTCGCAAAGATGGTCGTGAAAGTGAATTGATGCAAATCGAAGCCAGCATCACCGAAACCCGCGATAGCATTACCGTGCTTAAATCCGAATGGGCATATTTATCACGCCCTGATCGTATTCTGCAATTATCAGAACGGTTTCTTGATCTGAAACCACTTGACCCCCATCAGATCGTTCCGGTCGGGGAGCTGAGCAAGATCACCAAACCTGCTCAAAGCAATAATATCGAAGAGGCTAATTTAATCTGGAGTGTGGAATGAGCATCTGGTCACGTTTGATACGACTTATATCTGACATGCCCGCCGCCGAAGCACGGCGCGTGGCGGCAACCCGTCTGGGGGTTGTCCGTATTTTTGCATTATGCTGTTTCTGTGCTATCGGGTTGCGGGTTGGCTGGCTGGCGTTTGATATCAGCAACGAAGCGCAAGCCTATACCCCGACCACCCAACAGGTAATTCGCGGCGATATCCTTGACCGTGACGGGCAAGTCATGGCAACCACCGTGCCGGTATTCGAGCTTTACGCTGACCCCAATGAAATTCTTGATCCACGCGAGGCCGCCATAAAACTGGCCACGGTTTTAACCGATATGAGCGAGGAAACCATTTATAGCCGTCTGACACGCAAAACCCGCTATGCGGAACTGGCATGGCGGCTATCCCCTAAAAAATATGCCGATGTGTTGCGTCTGGGTGTTGCCGGAATTCATGGTCGGCGTAAATTGACCCGCGCCTATCCGAATGCGATGGCGGCGGCGCATTTGCTGGGCGGTGTAAATAAAGACGGCAAGGGCATTGCCGGTATCGAACATAACCAGAACGCCTTGCTGGCATCCGGCGAAGACCTGAGCTTATCCATTGATTTGAATATTCAGGCTATTCTGCGTGAAGAAATCAACAGCCAGATGGAACTGTTTGAAGCGATTGGCGGTGCTGGTATCGTGCAGGATATTGAAACTGGCGAGATTATCGCCATGGTATCCCTGCCCGATTATGACGCTAATCACATTGGCTATATTGCCGATGACCACCGGTTTAATCGCGCCGCTAAAGGGCTGTATGAACTGGGCTCAACATTTAAGGTGATCAATACCGCCATGGCGCTGGAAAGCGGTGTGTATGCGGAAACAGATATGATTGATGTGGTATCCACCTTGCGCGTTGGCCGGCATATCATTGGTGACTATCATCCGGAAAAAACAAATCTGAATGTGTCTGAGGTATTGATTGTTTCATCAAATAAAGGCTCTGCCCGCATTGCGGATGAAATGGGTGCAGATATCCAGAAACATTATCTCAATCAGCTAGGCTTATTCGAAAAAACCAGTTTAGAAATTCCGGAATTAGGCGCGCCATTGCTACCGTCACGCTGGGGACGTGCAGAAGTCATGACCATTTCTTTTGGCCATGGTATGTCTGTCACGCCAGTGCATTTGACCAGTGCTATTGCTACTACTGCCGGATCAGGCATGCTGATCACGCCAACATTGATCAAACAAACTGCTCCTGCTGAAATTAATGTTCAGGTCTTTTCGCCCCATACGACGGCAAAAATCCGCGCCATGATGCGGCGGGTAGTCAGCCATCCACGTGGCACCGCGAATAAAGCCGATATCAAAGGCTATCTGGTAGCAGGAAAAACTGGCACGTCAGAAAAAATTAGCGGCAATGGATATGACCGCAAGGCAAATATCACCAGTTTTGTCAGTGTCTTTCCTGCCCATGATCCGAAATATGTTGTGTTCACCATGATTGATGAGCCGAAAGGCCAGAAACATAGTTACAATTATGCCACCGCAGGCTGGGTCGCGGCACCGGTTGCCGGACGGATTATCCACCGCATTGCGCCTATGCTTGGCGTTCATCCTGTTGACGAAAATGCGCCAGAAATTCGCCAGAGTTTAATGCTTGATTTACCCGAACTTGAACAAGAAGGGGCGAAACATGCATCTTTCTGATTTGCTGGATACTGATCATCAGCATAAAGATAATCCGGTTATTCTGGGCGTGAGTTGTGACTCGCGCCAGATTAGCACAGGATATGTTTTTGTTGCGATCAAAGGCACATCCGAAGATGGCAACCGGTTTATCAATGATGCCATTACAAATGGTGCTGTTGCGGTCGTTACTGATCATAATATGGCGGCGGCATCTGATCTGGATGTCCCGGTGATTACCGTTGATGATAGCCGCTTGGCGCTGGCCAGTATTGCCAACCGGCTTCACCGTAAAAAACCTAATCTGATAGCGGCAGTTACTGGCACGAATGGCAAAACCTCAGTCGCGGAGTTTTTGCGGCAAATCTGGTTACGCATGGGCTGGCAAGCCGGAAGCATAGGCACGCTGGGCGTAAGATCAGGGCATATGGAATTGCCGATGCCACTCACCACGCCTGATACATTAACCCTGCATAAATCGCTGGAACAGCTGAGTGATGATAATATCAGCCATGTGGTGCTGGAAGCATCCAGCCATGGCATAGAACAGCACCGGTTGAGCCAGTTGCCTATCGCGGTGGCGGGGTTTACCAATCTGACCCGCGATCATCTGGATCATCACAAAACCATAGATGCTTATTTTGCCGCGAAATTACGGCTATTCACTGATCTGCTGGCTGATGGCGGCACCGCTGTGATTAATATCGATAATGATCATGGCCAGACTATCGTTAAGGCTATATCAGACCGGCAAATACGGATTATCACCGTTGGCCGCCATGCTGACGCTGATTTTCAGATTGTGGAAAACGAAAACCTGCCCTGGGGACAACAGGTTTCTATCAAATATTGTGACCATATCTATAAAGTGCCGCTGGCCTTGCTGGGTGCATTTCAAGGTGAAAATGCGGTGATGGCGGCGGCGATGGCACATGCATCCGGGCTTTCGGCTACACATGCGTTGTTATCCCTGCCCTATCTGATGCCAGCAAATGGCCGCATGCACAGCATTTTCCTGCCACATAATACCGCCAGAGTTGTTGTTGATTACGCCCACACACCAGATGCGCTGGACACTGTTCTGAAAACGCTGCGGCAAGTGACACAAGGCCAGTTGAGTGTTGTTTTTGGTTGTGGCGGAAACAGGGATAAAGGCAAACGGATTGAAATGGGCAAAAGCGCGGCAACATGGGCAGATCATATTATTGTCACGGATGATAATCCGCGCAAGGAAGACCCGGCGGCTATCAGAGCCGATGTAATGACAGGATGCCCTGATGCTGAAAATATCGCTGATCGCGCCAAGGCGATTGCCCATGGCATTTCACGGCTTGGCGATGGTGATATCTTGCTGATTGCCGGCAAAGGCCATGAAAATCAACAGCTAATCGGTGATGAAACCCTACCATTTAGCGATGAAGGAACGGTTCGTGCCATTCTTCGCAGTCAGGCGGCAGGAGAAACCGTATGATCTGGACGGCGGTTGATATCATATCTGCTGTAAATGGCACCACTGATCATACCGCCATGAATACCATGTCATGGTCAGCTGATGGCATCAGCATAGATAGCCGCAAGATCAATTCCGGTGATCTGTTTATCGCCTTACGGGGCGACAATCATGACGGCCATGATCATATCGCACAAGCCGCAAAACATGGCGCGGTGGCGGCAATAATATCACAGCCGGTTGATACAGACCTGCCCACCATCATGGTAAGCGATACCATGCAGGCATGTGAACAATTAGCCATGGCCGCCCGGCAACGGCATCAGGGCAAGCGCATTGCCATTACCGGCAGTGTTGGCAAAACCGGCACCCGTATGCTGGTTGCCAAGGCACTGGCCTGTTATGGAACAACCCATTTTTCCGAAGGCAATTTGAACAATCATATTGGCGCCCCGTTGAGCCTTGCCAGAATGCCGGCATCATGTGATTTCGGTGTTTTTGAGCTTGGCATGAACCATGCGGGGGAATTATCGCCGCTCAGCCAGCTGATTGCGCCGGATATCGCCGTTATCACGACTATTGCAGACAGCCATATTGGGCATTTTAATAGCCTCAATGACATCGCCATGGCAAAGGCAGAAATATTTGACGGATTAGCGCATCCGGACAGCGCCGGTATAGCCATGATCAATACCCGTGATCAGTTTACACCGCCGCTTGATCAGAAAGCCCATGACGCTGGCGGCAAAACCGTTTTGCGTTTCGGGTTTTCGGATGATGCCGAATATCAGCTGATTAGCGTCAAGCGCCACGCCGAAGGCATCACAGCAGAAGCCAATATTCGCGGTGAGCCTATTCGCTTTTCCCTAGGCATGATGGCCGCCCACTGGGCAGACGCCGGATTGATTGCATTAGGCATTGTTGATGCGCTCGGGTTGCCGCTTGAGCCTGCTATATCCGCTCTTGCCAGCGTTCGTGACTTACCCGGACGGGGGGCGCGAAGCACACTAATCTGGCGACCAAAAGATATCGCTATCGGATTGACGGTGATTGATGACAGTTATAATGCCAGCCCATTATCCATGCGTACCGCCATTGATAGCTTTGGTCATGATCCGGTCAATGGTCGCCGTGTCGCCATTCTGGGTGACATGCTTGAATTAGGTGACACAGCCGCCGAAAAACATGCCGCGCTTGCCCCGATAGTAGAAACATCCGGCATATCTATCCTGATCACGGTTGGCGGCTTGATGGAACATTTGAACACCGCAATATCCAGCCCGCATGTCACGGCCATACATGTCAAAGACGCAGATGCCGCTATCGCATTGATGGCATCGGTGCTGGAACATAATGATGCGGTGCTGGTTAAAGGATCACAGGGCATTGGTTTAGCCAAGCTTGTCAATACGCTCACATCGTCCGCGACTGAAAAGAATGGAGATAGCCATGCTGCCTGATTTGCTGGTGCCGCTTGCTGATCAATTTCAGCTGTTTAACACTTTCCGCTATATCACCTTTCGGACAGGCGGAGCGATTATGACCGCGCTGATCATTTCCTTCCTGTTTGGCGGCATGATGATCAACTGGCTAAAATCATTGCAAGGTGATGGCCAGCCTATTCGTGATGATGGCCCCGAAAGCCATATCATTAGCAAAAAAGGCACGCCGACCATGGGCGGATTGCTTATTCTGGTCGCGTTCGGGATATCGTCACTATTATGGATACCAATGGCCAGCACCTATCTATGGCCAGTTCTATTTGTTGCAATCAGTTATGGCGTGATCGGGTTTGCCGATGATTTTCTGAAAATCAAACGCCGCAATTCCAAAGGTATTTCCGGCCGCGTTAAATTAATCGCACAGGTCGGGATTGCGTTTCTGGCCACATTATATCTGGTGGAAGCAACACCGGAAGCCTTGCGCTATTCGCTAGCCATACCCTCATTTAAGGATGTGCTATTGCCATTGGGGATGCTGTATATTCCCTTTGCCATATTGGTCATGGTGGCGGCATCTAATGCGGTTAATCTGACCGATGGGCTGGACGGATTGGCTATCGGCCCTGTTATCATTTGCGCGTTATCATTTGCGCTGATTTCCTATTTGGTTGGTAATGCGGTTTATTCGGATTATCTACAACTGCATTATGTCCCCGGAACCGGTGAGCTAACCGTCATGTGTGGCGCGCTGATTGGCGCTGGGCTTGGTTTTTTGTGGTATAACGCCCCACCTGCCAGTGTGTTTATGGGTGACACCGGATCGCTATCGCTTGGTGGTTGTCTGGGCGCTATGTCTGTTGCAACCCGACATGAGCTTGTTCTGGCCATTATTGGTGGGCTTTTTGTGCTGGAAACCGTATCCGTTATTGTTCAGGTCGTTTCTTTCAAGCTGACTGGCAAGCGGGTTTTTGCCATGGCACCACTGCATCATCACTTTGAAAAAAAGGGTTGGGCAGAACCGACTATCGTGATCCGTTTCTGGATTATTTCCATCATTCTGGCGCTTATCGGCCTTGCTACACTTAAGCTGAGATAGAGCATGATTATTCCGCATCACATGACAGGAAAAACCGTTGCTATACTGGGATGTGGTCGTTCCGGTATCAGCGCGTGTGATGCCCTGCTTATGGCTGGTGCCACATGCTATATTCATGATGATCAGATGATGCCAGATCATGTGCCAGCAGATGCCATCATTTCAACGCCGGATCAATGGCCATGGGATAATCTGGACGCATTGATAATGAGCCCCGGCATTCCGACATTATACCCTGCCCCGCATCCGGCGGCAAAACAGGCGCGGGCAAGGCATATTCCTATCATTAGCGATATCGAATTGTTTATGCATTCCGATGTCGCGGCACGGGTTATTGGCATCACCGGCACCAATGGTAAATCCACCACAACGGCTTTGATTGCACATATAATTAATCACTGCGGCATGACCGCGATAGCTGGCGGCAATATTGGCACGCCGGTAATGGCGCTGGATGATCCGGGCGCGGATGGCGTGATCGTGCTTGAGCTTTCGTCTTATCAGCTGGATATCACGCCTTCGCTACGGCTGGATGCCGCCGCTATTCTGAACATTACGCCTGACCATCTGGACAGGCATGGCGGCTGGGATGGATATCGCACCGCAAAAGAACAAATTGCACTGGCCGTTACCGGTGATGCCACTACCAAACATGCCGGACTAATTATCGGATGTGATGATGCTTGCCGCGATATTGCGGCTAAATATCCACATAACAGTATCATGATTGATCTGGAAACAGTATCCGCAAAACTGGCCAATACGGATTTACCGCCTGCTCTGACAGGTGATCATAACCTGATGAATATTGGCGCGGCCATGTTGATATGTGATCAGCTGGATATCACCATACCATCATGGGATATGGCATTAGCCGGATTTACCGGACTTGCCCATCGCATGGAATGGCTGGGGCAATGCGGCAATATCCAGTTCATCAACGATAGCAAAGCGACCAATGGGGTGGCCGCCGCCAAAGCATTGATGAGTTATCGGGATATATACTGGATCGTTGGCGGACAGATGAAACAGGATGGTCTGGGCGAAACCATGAATGCGCTAGATCATGTCCGGCATGCGTTTGTGATTGGCGCAGATACAGCGGATTGCGTGAATATGCTAACGCCGTATGTGCCAGTTGAAACATGCCATACCATAGAACAGGCGACACAAACCGCGTTTGCAACAGCTCATGATGCTCAAGCTGATCAGGCAACCA
>JAHEII010000172.1 GCA_024639485.1 Alphaproteobacteria bacterium | reverse complement strand
CCAAGAAATTTGCCAACTATTATAATACTGGTAATGATTCATTTTTCGATGAGATAGAAACTCTTGGAATAAGTGATCCAACTGCTCGGATGGCTGCTCTTTCAACTGGAGCTGTTGATGCAATCAACAACTGCCCAGCAAAAACGGCTGCTCGTCTTAAGAAAATGGTAAACGTGAAAACGCTCATTTCTACTGGTAACAAACAAGCCACTATGCCAATGCTATGTGATGTAGATCCGTTCACTGATCAAAATGTTCGGAATGCTATGAAGCATATTGTTGATCGTCAGGAACTTCTTGATAAGATTTTCTTTGGTTACGGTCAGCTAGGTAACGATAGCCCTGTTGGTCCTGCTAACTATTTCCGGGCAACCGAAGATGAGCTTCCACAGCGCGAATATGATCCAGAAAAGGCGAAATACTACCTCAAGCAGGCCGGTATGAGCAGCCTTTCCGTCAAATTCCATGCAGCAGACACTGGTTTTGCAGGCTCAGTTGATGCAGGCGCACTGATGCGCGAATCTGCAAAAGCAGCAGGTATTGATATAGAAGTTGTCCGTGAGCCAAATGATGGTTACTGGTCAAATGTCTGGATGAATAAGCCGTGGTCAGCATGTTACTGGAGTGGCCGTCCAACCGAAGATTGGATATTCTCACAGATTTATTATTCAAAAGCAGATTGGAACGACACTCACTGGAATAATGCCAGCTTTGATAAACTTCTTGTTGAGGCACGCGCTGAAACTGACGAGGCAAAGCGCCGTGAAAAGTATGTGGAAATGCAGCGCATAGTACATACTGACGGTGGGCTTATTCTTCCAGTCTTCCTTAGTGAGATTATGGGGTACCGGACAAATATCAATGTACCTGGCCAGATTGCCAACAACTGGGAACTTGATGGTCACCTTTGCTCACGCCGTTGGTGGAGCGCATAGGTCTGAACCTATCCTAGAACCATATTATGGAAAGCCAGTTCATCTGGCTTTCCTATCTTATTTAAACACAATCCAAACTTATATTTTTTGTTGTTATTTCATTTACGCTTATATTTTTCTGCACATTAGAACAAACAAAACGGTATCTAGAGAGTAAGAATAATGTCAAATGTCATTAAGATGATATTAAAGCGACTAGGGCTAGGTGTGTTGACCCTGTTGCTTTTATCATTGTTAATATTCCTTTCCGTTGAGGCATTGCCCGGCGATTTGGCGGAAACTATCCTCGGTCAGCAAGCGACCCCTGAAAATGTCGCCGCTATCCGTAAAGAACTTGGCCTCGATTTACCGGCACATACCCGCTATCTGAACTGGCTGGGTGGTATGTTGCAAGGGGACTTTGGCAATTCGCTTGCTCTTAAAAAACCGATATCCGGACTGATTGCCCCACGGTTGCAAAATACTCTTTTCCTGACTCTTTACACCGCCTGCATCGCTGTTCCGCTTGCACTTATCCTTGGTATGGCCGCTTCGCTGTTCCGGAATGGCTATTTTGACCGGATTTCGAACGCTACGGCCTTATCAGCGATTTCCATGCCAGAATTTTTTGTTGGCTATATTATGATCTATTTCTTTGCTTTGTCGGGGTATTTTCCGTCTATGGCAAATATCAATCCAAACACGGCTTTCATTGATAAATTATATGTCTGTTTCCTGCCTGCGCTTACCTTAACTCTGGTGGTAACGGCGCATATGATGCGGATGACGCGGGCGGCAATTATTAATGTTCTGGCGTTACCTTATATTGAAATGGCCAATCTGAAAGGCGTTAAGCCGCGTCGGGTCATTGTTCATCATGCCTTGCCTAACGCGATTGCACCGATTGTGAATGTGGTGGCGCTTAATCTGGCTTATCTGATTACCGGTGTTGTTATTGTTGAAATTGTTTTTGTCTTTCCCGGTTTGGGACAGCTGATGGTTGATGGCGTGAAATTCCGTGATGTGCCCGTGGTGCAGGCAACAGCGTTAATTTTTGCTAGCGCCTATGTCGGGCTTAATCTGCTGGCTGACATCATATCTACGATTACCAACCCACGCCTGATGCGGCAACGATAGGACAGGATAACGAACATGGCTTATCTTCTTACCCTGTTATGGATTATTGTTGCGGTTCTGGTTTCGCTTGGTGCTGGCTGGTGCTTTCGGGCGTTTCTGATTAGTGTGTCTAGCCAGAATATGGCGAAGGTTTTCCGGACAGCCCCGCTAACCGCCGGCTTTGGAATGCTGGTTATTGCGATATATACGTTATGCGCGGTATTTGCGCCATTAATCGCCCCTTATGGTGAGGCTGAGATTTTATCCTATGGCTTTGAGCCGTGGAGCTCGGATTACTGGCTGGGGACTGATAATCTGGGGCGCGATGTATTCACACGGCTTATATATGGGGCGCGAAATACGGTTGGCATTGCCTTCCTGATAACCGCGCTTGCCTTCATTTTTGGAACGATTATCGGCATTTATGCCGCGCTCAAGGGCGGGTTTATTGATCAACTGCTTAGTCGTTTAATTGATGTGCTGATGGCTATTCCATCACTGATTTTCTCACTACTGATGCTGACCATTTTTGGCACTAACGTGATTAGTCTGGTTCTGGTTATTGCAACAATTGATTCCACCCGTGTGTTTAGAATTGCGCGTGCGGTTGCACTTAATATCGTTCAGCTTGATTATATCGAAGCCGCCAAACTGCGTGGTGAAAATACGTTGTATCTCATTATCAGAGAGATTTTGCCAAATGCTCTTGCCCCATTAGCGGCTGAATTCGGGCTTCGCTTCTGTTTTGTATTCCTGATGATTTCTGCGCTATCCTTTATGGGGTTAGGGCTTCAGCCGCCAACGGCTGATTGGGGTTCCATGGTTCGCGATAATGCCGATCTGATCAGCTTTGGTGACATTACTCCACTTATTCCCGCCGGGGCTATTGCGCTCCTGACAATTGCTGTCAACTTTGTGGTGGACTGGATGCTTCACCGGGCTAGTGGCCTGAAAGATTGAGGACGTATCATGACTAAAGCTAACACCGCTAAAGCAAAAACAAAAACACCTGCTAAAGCAAAACCTAAGCAGGGTGATATTCTGCTACAGATGCGGAATATCCATATCAAAGGCAAAAGCGACGAAAGCTGGATTGATATCATAAATGGCATTGATCTGGATTTATATCGTGGCGAAGTACTGGGACTTATCGGCGAATCCGGTGCTGGTAAATCCACATTAGGGCTGGCCGCAATGGGGTTCTGCCGCGATGGTTGTAAAATCACTGATGGTAGCATTAGCTTTGATGGTATGGATTTGATGCAACTGGATAAATCCAGCTTGCGGGAATTACGCGGCAAGCGCATTGCCTATGTCGCCCAGTCTGCGGCCGCCAGTTTTAATCCGGC
>JAHEII010000167.1 GCA_024639485.1 Alphaproteobacteria bacterium | reverse complement strand
TAATCCGCTAGTCACGACGGCTGCCAACTTGAAGCAATCTATTCGCCCAATGCTGGCTGAATTATCGGATGATGTGGGGGCTGTCCGGCATATTCGTATGCCTTGCTGTTATGGTGGTGAGTTTGGCCCCGATCTGGATGAAATGGCCAATACTTTAGGGATGTCGGCGGATGCCATTATAGCGAAGCATCACGCTAATACACTTGAAGTAGCGATTATGGGGTTTCTGCCGGGGCTGGCCTATATGAAAGGCGTGGATGAAGCGCTTTATCTGCCACGCCGGAAAACGCCACGCGCCCGTGTTCCGGCATTATCGGTGGCTATTGCCATGGATCAGACCGTCATATATCCGTTACCATCACCAGGGGGCTGGCATATCATCGGGCGTATTCCGGTTGAGCTGTTTGATGCGAAAAAAGATGAGCCTGTTTTATTAAAGTCTGGTGATAAAATCACATTTTATCCTATTGATAATAATGAATATAGTGAAATAAAATCTGATTACAAATCAGGCCGGTTCCTGATTGAGATATCAACATGACCACAAGCTTTATCACATTCCGCCGGGCTGGGCCTTATAGCACGGTGCAGGATATGGGCAGAACAGGACATCAATCCGTAGGCGTGCCAGAATCCGGTGCGTTGAACCGCTTTGCGCTCAAGCTGGGCAATCATCTGGTTGGTAATCCGGATCACGCCGCCGGAATTGAGATTTGTATGGGCGGTGTTACCGTTGTGATGAATTCCGCGCGCCGGATAGCCTTAACCGGAACATTGGACAGCACATTCCTGATCACGGATACTTACGGTCATCAAATGGAAATCAAGTCCAATCGGTCTGTTACGGTAAGGGCTGGGCTATCTATTACAATCAATGCGTTAAGTGATACTAATACGGCTTATCTGGCGGTATCTGGCGGGATTGGTACGCCACTGTTGTATCAATCGCGCTCAACATCACCGAATGCCATGATTGGCGGCTGGCAAGGGCGGTGCATTGCCGATGGTGATCAGTTACCGCTGTTACATGATACTTCAACAGATACGTCAGAATGGATGATAGAAAACCCCGATATGTTTGCGCCCAAAGATATATTTCGTGTGGTGATGGGGCCGCAAGATAACCGCTTTACCGAACAGGCCATTAATACTTTTTTATCATCAGAATATAGGGTGTCACCATTGCTTAACCGTATGGGAATGCGACTGGATGGTGATCAGCTCACCCATATTGATAACGCGGATATTGCCTCAGATGGTATTGTTACTGGCTCAATACAGGTGCCGGGTGATGGAATGCCCATTATTTTGCTTGCTGATCATCAAACTACTGGCGGTTATACGAAAATCGCTACGGTCATTCAGGCTGACATACCGGCATTAGCTAGCCGAAAACCGGGGCAGGCGGTACGATTTATGGCTGTATCTGTTGATGAGGCAGAAACATTATCACGGCAAGCCGAAGATCAATTTCAGGCGATGTTGAAACAGATGGTTGCCCCGCCACCGGTTATTGATATAGCTTCGCTTTATCAGTTAGGCGATACCACCGGTGATTAGGATAAAGGATAATGACATGCCAGTAATAACAGGAAAAACACAGCTTTTCGGTGTGATTGCCCATCCGGTTGATCATGTTCGCGCGCCGATGGTGTTCAATCCGGTTTTTGAAGAGCGTGGCATTGATGCGGTGCTGGTTCCGGTTCATATTCTACCCGAATATCTGGATATGACGCTTAATGCTTTCAAAGTTATGCCAAATATGGGTGGTGTTGCGGTCACGATACCGCATAAAATGACATCTGCAGATTTATGTGATGAGTTGGGCATGGCGGCACAGGTCACAGGCGCGGTTAATGCTATCCGTTTTGAACATGGCCGCATGATTGGTGATAATTTTGATGGTAAGGGTTTTGTTGCCGGATTAATTGGCGAAGGCCATACACTTAAAGGCCATACGCTTGAAGGAATGAAAGCGGTTATTATTGGCGCCGGCGGCGCGGCGCGGGCTATTGCTATTGCGCTGGTCGATTCTGGCTTGGAACAGCTAACCATTGTTAACCGCAGTATCACAAAAGCAGATGATCTGGCTGATCTGATCCGTCAGCATTATCCGGATCAGAATGTAAAATCAGCATTGATGGATGAAATTGATACTATCAAGACGGCGTGTGATCTGCTAATTAACGCAACTAGTCTTGGGCTTAATGATAATGATCCTTTGCCAGCTGATCTGGCAGGGGTGGCAAAATCTACAATCATTGCTGATATTATTATGGTGCCTGAAATGACAAACTGGCTTCTTGCCGCCCAAAAGCAGGGTTTGACGATCCATTTAGGGCGACATATGCTAGACTATCAAAAAGACCTTATTGCCCATTTTATCGGTGCTTGGTCATAATCTTGGTGAATGGTTGGATAATCATATGAGCGGTTCAATTCAATGGGACGAAAAACGTCTCGAAAAGCTAAAGAAACTCTGGGAAATGGGACTTCCTATTTCCCAAATTGGTGAAAAACTTGGCGTATCACGAAATGCCATCGCCGGTAAGGTTCACCGCATGGGGCTTCCTAAGCGGCAATCACCTATCGCGGGTGGTGGTAAATCGGGTGGTGCGTCTTCGCGTAAGGCTAAAACGACGCCTATGTTGAGCCGTGCGGATTTGCCGCTTAAGCTAGCGCTCCGTAATATCACATGGTCGCGCAGTAAATGCAGCTGGCCAATCGGTGATCCGCAATCAACCGATTTCCATTTTTGCGGTGATGATGTGGTAACAGGTAAGCCATATTGCAACTCACATTGCTTTGATGCTTATACGACAAACCGTGAAAGCGGTAATTCATAAATATGAGCTCTGTTAGCACCTCTCAGCAGGTGATCCACAGATCAGATTATCAACCGCCGCAATGTAGTGTTGATAGTGTTAATCTGACGATTGCTATCTATGATGATTTTACGCAAGTAACTGGTGTTTTTGCTATATCGCCATTATCGGCCAAGGGCGGTAATATCACGCTTTATGGTGGTGAGACGTTGCAATTCCACGCTATGGAAATCAATGACACGCCATTTCATCCTGATGACAGCGATTTGGCCAATGGCAGGATTGATCTGATTATCGAAAAACCATCTGTGGTAACGATCACCGGACGTATCTATCCGGATCAGAATACAGCACTTGAGGGGCTTTACCGATCTAATGGGATGTATTGCACACAGTGTGAGCCCGAAGGTTTCCGCCGGATTATCTGGTATCCGGATCATCCTGATATTCTGTCTATATTTACCACCAGAATAGAAGCCGATGCCGCGACATTGCCGGTGCTATTATCTAATGGAAATCTTATCGAAGAAGGCCCTTTGCCTGATGACAGGCATTATGCGATCTGGCACGATCCCC
>JAHEII010000161.1 GCA_024639485.1 Alphaproteobacteria bacterium | reverse complement strand
AGTCGCTGACAGAAATCAGGGTTGTTAGGGTCTTGCCATGTTTCAAGTGCTTCACGTTTAAACAGCTCAGGCATCCACATTTCCGTTTCATACCTAGCCAGAGTATGCGGGTCTATCAGATAGGAATTATCGGCATATGACCGTGCTATAACATCTTCGGCAATGCTGTCCGTCGTAACCGCAATCCCTGCCCCGAACTGGCTTGCCATTCCAGCCATTTCATTGCAGGCAACCAGCATTTCCATTGACCCTGTTCTGCCACTGGACAAAACACCCAGATTATGCGTAAGAGCTGTTCCGGAAAGACAGGTGCCGAGAAGACTGGCATTAACCTCAGCAAATGCCTGCGCGCCTATATCATGGGCATCTGTGCATCCAGAACCAACCCAGCTGGGGATGCCCAATGACTGAAAGACATCTGCCGCCCCAAGTCCGGCTAATGTATATTCGGGTGAGCCAATAGCCATGTCTGCCCGGCGCATATCCATCGGCATAACAGACGATCCGGACATCACCGGCGCACCCGGCGCCGCCAATTGACTGATCACAATGCCAGCCAGTGATTCTACGGTCGCTTGTGTGATTGAGCCAGCCAGCGTCAATGGACATGCCATGCCGGGGAATATGGCCGGATAGCAAACAACCGGCAGATGCCATCTAGCCCCCATGAGCAATCTCTGGCACGTCTCGCTACCTAGCTTAAGTGGAGAAACAGGACCTACCAGATCAAGTCCAAACGGCTTTGCCGCTAGATTAGCAATACCGCCAACGCGCGCCCCCATATGTTCCCATATGGTACGAACACCATGTTCATCATGACCGGTGAAAAAAATGGGTTTTGATGTCGTATCCATGAGCGCGTCTGCGCTTGCGATGGCTTCTTCTTCTGCGGCAATGTCACTAGGATAACCAAGTGATGCCGCTATATCTATATGTGGCAATGCCTGTTGAAGCCGCCCGTGATCTTTAATATCCGCTAATATACATGGCCGGTACTCGCCATTTCTAGGGTCAAGTACCTGAACACAATTTACGGCACTGCCAAATCTGGGCACGGTATCATCTGTGGAAAAACAATGTTCCCCATTCTGATTGAAAAAATCAATTTTTGGCGGCACTGTTTCTAACGCTCGCATCACAACATCTCGTGGATAAAGGATACGGTCATCCTTATTCTGGCAACCGGCACTGATCAGCATTGCTCTGGCTTCAGCGTCTTCTACAATCATGCCAACCGTTGCAAGGACGTTAAACACGGCATCAATAATATGTTCCGCTTGATCCGAAGCAATGACTTCAAGTCGGTTTAGACGGGATTTACGCGCCACAACAGGACGCTGTTTATCAGGTCTATTTCTTGATCTGGTTCTTGATCGACTGGCAGAACCACGGGAAGACGTGTTGGGTAAACTAGTTTTCATCGGTTTTTCAACTTTTGATAAAGCTTATTTTGGGGAAGATACAGCACTATTAAGCGCTGTATCTTGATAAAGTGATGTGTTGATTGTCAGGATATTAGCTGTCAATCCACGCTGTTCTCGCTGCCTGATAGAAACCAAGTGGGCCTGAACCATGCGGGGTTACGCCCTGAACTTCGTCACGCGCAGCATCAACAAAGTTACGGAAACCAAGCGTAATATGGCCACCATCATCATGAAGCAGGCTTTGCATTTCGCCATACATTTCCTTACGCTTTCCAAAATCAAGCGTTGACCGCGCTTCCAGAAGAAGCTTCTCAAAGCGATCATTGTTCCACATGGTTTCGTTCCAACCAGATGCTTTAGAAAATGCTATTGCAAAAATCAGATCAGGAACAGGACGTGGGTCCCAGCCAGATGTGATCATTGGCTTCTGTATCCAGACACTTGACCAGAAACTGTCAGCTGGCGGATTAATAACATTCAGATTTACCCCACCGGCTTTAGCACTTTGCTGAACATGCTGTGCGGCCGCCAAAGCACCAGAACCCGCAACGTCTGAACCGTAGATATCGATAGGCGTATTTTCCAGTCCAGCTTTCTTGATATGATAGCGTGCCTTATCCGGATCATATGTGCGTTGCTTTATATCCGTATTATAATAGGGATCAATCGGTGCAATCGGGTGATCATTACCAACACTACCCAGACCTTTGAGAACATTATTCACAATGCCTTCCCGGTCAATCGAATGTTTCATAGCCATGCGGAAGTCATGATTGTCAGTTGGCGACCGGTCAAGCATCAGCGCAAGGTTGAGGAACGCACCTGAAGGCGCATTAATGACATACCCGATACCACTATTGTCAATCAGGCGGGTTGCTTTTTGATCAAGCTGAAGCATCATGTTGATATCGCCAGCAATCAGCGCGTTAATGCGTGATGTAACATCACCAATACCAATAAATTCTACTTCATCAACATAAGGGCCATCATCTGCCCAATAGTTCTCGTTGCGCGCAAATACATAACGGCTACCGGGAGTGAATTCCACGATTTTAAAAGGCCCAGTGCCGGGAGGGGTGCCGGTAAAATCTTCCATGCCGCGTTTGACAATATGCATACGCGTATCAGACATGATCATTGGAAATTCAGCATTTGGCCCAACAAGATGGAACCGAATTTGATGATCACCAAGCTTCTCAACTTCGGTAATCTGGCCGATATATGATTTCGCCGGTGCCTCACTGTCGGGATGATTAATCCGCGCAATGGTGTGCATCACGTCTTCTGCTCCAAAGGCTGATCCATCGTGGAATGTTACGCCCTTGCGAAGATTAAACACCCATTTCGTTGCATCAGCGTTTGATTCCCAAGAGGTCGCAAGCCACGGCATTGCTTTCAGATCATTGTCACGGTTAACAAGCGTATCATATACCGTGTAACCCATCATTAGGTTTGCAGTACTGTAAAACTTTGTCGGGTCCATGCTATCTTGCGCTTGCGCCGCTTCAATACCAATCACAAGCTTGCCACCTTTTTTAGGTGATCCCGCGCGGGCTTTTCCAACCATCATTCCGTTAACAGCACTGGCGGAAATACCCGCCGCTGCCATTGTGGTTACAAATTGCCGGCGGTTCATCTTGCCTCTTATATATTTATGAAAGAGTTCATTCTTGAATTCAGACATATCCTAGCTCCCCTTGAATATAAGTTTAAACAGTTATTTACACAACTGTGATCACAGATTCGCTAGACAATCAAGATTATAATTTAAAAATTAACGAAAACATTACTTTTGATGAATATTTGAAAAAAGGGAAAAATAGCTTATAACTATTGATAAAAAATAGCTTATAACTATTGATAAATGAAAAGTCAGAGAGTTTATTCATGACCCAGATAGCGGATATCAATAAAATACAAGGAGATCGTCTGGGGCTAAAAATATATCTAGAATTGAAGAAAAAGCTGATTGTTGGTGAACTTATGCCGGGCGAAGGGCTATCG
>JAHEII010000011.1 GCA_024639485.1 Alphaproteobacteria bacterium | reverse complement strand
CGGCTGCTTGAAGCCATGTGGCGTGAATCGCTCTGGCTAGTCAAAGAAGGCGTTGCAACCGCTGGCACCATTGATGACATTGTCCGTAATGGGCCTGGTATGCGTTTTGCCCAGATGGGGCAGTTCATGACCTATCGGCTTGGCGGCGGCGAAGGCGGGTTCAGACATTTTCTGGAACAGTTCGAGCCATCGCTAAAATGGCCGTGGACCAAGTTGATGGATGTCCCTGAATGGACAGATGAGCTGGTCAATGACATTGTCAGCCAGAGCGATGATCATACGGGCGGTTTATCGGTTGGCGAGCTGGAAACTATCAGAGATAACAACCTTGTGGATTTCCTCAAAGTTCTGCGCCGCAACAATTGGGGGGCTGGAACCGCGCTAAAAAATCCGGCGGATATGACCGCCCAGCAACCTGAACAGATGGATGCGACGGCTAATCCCCTGATCACATGGCAAGGCAATGTCCACGAAGACTGGGCCGATTATAACAACCACATGACAGAGTTCCGCTATCTGGAAGTGTTCAGCATGGCAACTGATAAATTGTTATTCGGATGCGGTGCCGGCCCTGCCTATGTCAAGGAAGGCTACTCTTTCTATACTGTGGAAACACATATTCGCCATGTTGATGAAATTGCGATTGGTGAGCCTATTCATGTGGAAACGCGATTGATCAATCATGATGGCAAAAAACTACATCTTTATCATGATATGTATGGCGGCGGAGATAACCGGCTTCTGGCGACAGGCGAGCATATGTTGCTACATGTTGATATGAAAGCTGGCCGTGCCGCGCCAATGCCTGATCATATCTCAACGGCATTTGCACAGATTGCCGATGCCCAGAAAGATTTGCCAGCACCAGATGCCGCAGGCGCGGCGATTGGCATGAAACGGAAATAATCCTTTATTGGAAAAAATGATGTTGAGGGACGTGATATGCAGTTTGGATTAACCGAAGAACAGACCATGATCGTGGATACGGTTCGCAATTTTGTCGAAAAGGAAATTTATCCCCACGAAAACAAAGTCGAAGAATTAGGATATGTTCCGCAAGAGATTGCTGACGATATTAAAACCAAAGTTCTGGATATGGGATTTTATGCGCCTAATTTTCCCGAAGAAGTCGGTGGCGGCGGACTTAATCATCTGGAATTTGCCTTGCTTGAACGTGAACTTGGGCGTGGGTCGATGGCATTAACGCATTTCTGGGGACGACCGCAGAATATCCTGATGGCTTGCGAAGGTGAGCAGAAAGAACGCTATCTGTATCCGGCTATCAAAGGCGAACGGATGGATGCGCTGGCCATGACAGAACCGGATGCCGGATCAGACGTGCGGAGCATGAAAACATTTGCCAAGAAAGACGGCAGTGACTGGATCATTAATGGTACCAAGCATTTTATTTCTGGCGCGGCGCATGCGGATTTTGTCATTGTATTTATTGCCACCGGTGAGGATGATACCCCGAAAGGCCCCAAGAAACGGATCACCTGTTTTCTGGTAGATCGCGGGCATCCGGGGTTTGAGATCAAGCCGGGGTATAAATCGCTATCGCATCGCGGTTATGACAATATGATCCTGACATTTGATGATTGCCGCATCCCCGACAGCCAAGTTCTGGGTGAGGTTGATGGCGGTTTTGATGTCATGAACACATGGCTTTACGCCACCAGAATTACGGTTGCCACCATGTCTGTTGGCCGGGCGCGGCGCGTGTTTGATTACGCGCTTCAATATGCGGTTGACCGGAAACAATTTGGTCAGCAGATCGGAAAGTTTCAGGGGGTTAGCTTTAAGCTGGCGGATATGATTACCGAAATTGATGCCGCTGACTGGCTCACGCTGGCATCAGCATGGCGGCTTGACGAAGGGCTTGAGGCTAATCGGGAAATTGCATCTGCCAAAGTCTATGCGTCTGAGATGCTGGCGCGGGTGACAGATGAAGCCATACAGATATATGGCGGTATGGGCTTGATGGATGATTTGCCGCTGGAACGGTTCTGGCGTGATGCGAGAGTCGAGCGTATCTGGGACGGGACTTCCGAAATTCAACGTCATATTATTAGCCGTGATTTGTTACGGCGGCTTGGTGGTTAATGACGATAGAACAGCAAACGGCTGAACCATTTACAGGCCAGAAGAAAAATATATCTCACTCTCTGACGCGACTTTTGCGGCCATCCAGTATCGCGGTCATTGGCGGCAAATGGGCAGAAGCGGTTGTACTGAGCTGTGTTGAGGTCGGGTTTAAAGGTGATATCTGGCCAGTTCATCCTCACAAAGACATGGTGGCAGGGCATAAAGCCTATGCTGATCTGGCATCATTGCCCGCCGCGCCGGATGCGGTTTTCCTTGGCGTTAACCGCAAAACCAGCATTGCCATGATCAAAGAATTATCCGCGATGGGGGCTGGTGGTGTGGTGGCCTTTGCATCCGGATTTGCCGAAGTCGAAGATGGCAAAACCTATCAGGATGCGCTGATTGCATCCGCTGGTGATATGGCGGTTCTAGGTCCTAATTGTTACGGGATGATCAATTATCTGGATGGCGCTTTGCTATGGCCAGATGTTCATGGCGGCACTCCGGTGGAACGTGGGGTGGCTATTATCACCCAATCATCAAACCTTGCTATCAATCTGACCATGCAATTGGGCGGCCTGCCCATCGCTTATACATTAACGCTGGGCAATCAGGCCATGATCGGCATGGCGGATTTGATCAGAGTCGTGGCCGAAGATGATAGAGTGACAGCAATTGGTCTGCATATTGAAGGCATTAATGATGCTCCGGCATTTGCCGCTGCCGTCCATGATGCAAAAGCGCGGGGGAAGAATATTCTTGCTCTGAAAGCGGGGTTAAGCGAAGCCGCACAAAATATGACCATATCGCATACGGCATCACTGGCTGGCGGTAATGCCGCGTCTGAGGCTTTTTTTGATGCTATTGGTATCGGGATTGTGCATTCCATAGAAGAAATGCTAGGCGGGTTATCGCTATTGCATTGTTTTGGACAGATTGATGATCCTAGCCTGATGACCATGTCATGTTCTGGCGGCGAAGCGTCGCTAGTGGCGGATGCGGCCATGCGTGGCGATGTGCCAATGCCAGAGCTGAGTGAAGCAGTTACTGAGGCAATAAAAGCAACGGTTAATCCGTTGGTAACGGTGAGCAATCCATTTGATTATCATACTTTTGATTGGGGCGATGGTGACAGGCTGGCAAAAACATTTACGGCCTGCATGTCGGCAGGGATCGGAATTACGGCGTTAATAATTGATTTCCCCAAACCGGTATTAGGCCGTGCAGATGCGTGGAAAACAGCGCTTGAATCCGTACTGGCGGCTAGCCATGCCACCGGTGCAAAAGCAATTATTCTGGCCAGTATGCCTGAAGGTGTTCCTCATGAGCATGCCTGCTGGCTGATGGAACGCGGTATTCCTGCCATGCGTGGATTTGATCATAGCATCGCGGCAATCGCGGCGGCATATAAGGCGTCACAATCCAAGCCGCCATTGACGCTGGCTGGCATAGCGGCATCCCATGATGATACCAAGGCCCATGATGAAAGGCAGGCAAAAATGATGCTGGCTAAATCAGGGGTAAGTATTCCCGAAGGCGGTATAGCCACCAGTCGTGATCAAGCGGTTCAGCTAGCCAAAAACAATCTGGCCAAAAACAAATTAACGGGGGACAGGCTGGTTGTCATGAAGGCAGTATCAGCCGAGCTAAGCCATAAAACCGAATTGGGCGCGGTGCGATTGCATATTCGCGGAGCAGACATGGTGGCAAAAACCTATGATGAGCTGGCCACAATCAGCCCGGATGTTCTGATTGAAGACATGATTGATGATGCGGTTGCCGAGCTTATTATCGGGGTCAGCCATGATCCGGTGGTCGGGCTTTATCTCATGCTTGGGTCTGGTGGGGTGATGGCTGAATTGATGCGGGATACCATTACGCTAATGCTTGATGTGCCGCGTGAGCAGATCAAACAGGCGGTGCTATCGCTGAAAGCCGGACAAATCATGCAAGGCTGGCGCGGTCAGCCGCAAGGCGATATTGAGGCCGCAATTGATGCGATTATGGCGATCCAGTCATTTGCATTGGCCAATGCATCACAGATTAGTGAGCTTGAGGTGAACCCGTTGATGGTTCGACCACAGGATAGAAGTGACAAAGAAGCCAAGGGTGCGGTAGCGGTGGATGCGCTGATCCGGATGCGGTCATAATGGCCGGACACTCTGTAAGGAAAGGATGTAATCATGTCTGAACAGTCTGATGTTATCAAAACCACCCGCAAGAACGGGATTTTCCATGTCGTTCTTGACCGGCCAAAAGCAAATGCCATTGATTTGCAAACAAGCCGGCAAATGGGGGAAGTGTTTAAAACATTCCGCGATGATCCGGAATTGCGAGTCGCTATTGTCAGCACGGCAGGTGATAAATTTTTCTGCGCTGGCTGGGATTTGAAAGCGGCGGCCGATGGTGACGCGGTTGATGGGGATTATGGGGTTGGCGGCTTTGGTGGATTGCAGGAATTGCGTGATCTGAATAAGCCGGTGATTGCCGCCGTAGAAGGCATGGCTGTTGGTGGCGGGTTTGAGCTGGCCTTATCATGTGATCTGATTTATTGCACCAGTGAAAGCCGTTTTGCTCTGCCTGAGATCAAGGCTGGCACACTGGCAGATGCGGCAACAGTAAAATTGCCAAAACGGATACCGTATCATGTGGCTATGGAAATGCTGTTCCTTGGCCGCTGGATGAGCGCAGATGAAGCCAAACATCACGGGTTGATCAATGACGTGCTGGCGGCTGATAAGCTGATGGATCATGTCTGGCAAGTCGCAGACATGCTGGCATCAGGCCCGCCACTGGTTTTTGCCAGCATCAAAGAAGTCGTGCGCGCCGCCGAAGATACCAGTTTTCAGGATATGATGAACCGCATCACCAAACGCCAGTTACCATCGGTTGATGTGCTTTATGATAGTGATGATAATCTGGAAGGCGCACGCGCCTTTGCCGAAAAACGTGATCCTGTCTGGAAAGGGCGTTGATTTCCAGCCTGTCCGCAACATGTTAATATTATGACATTATATTGAGGATTGTTATGGCAGGATATATTTCAAGGCTGAGGATGAATGGTCACTTTACCGTTTTTGCAATTGTGCTAATCGGGGTGATGATGGGCATGAATACCCAAGCTGGCGCAGCAGGTAGTGGGGACTATACAGCGACCGCGACAACGCCGCCGGTGATTGCTAAAGCTCAGAAAGCCATTAATAAAAAAGATTTTGCCGCCGCTTATGACATGCTTGCCGCAAAAGAAAGCGCATATAGCAAAAATGCTGATCTGTATAATCTGATGGGATATTCGGCGCGAAAACTTGGCCGCTATGATGATAGCATGACACATTATACAAAAGCGCTGGATATCAATCCGAAACATAAAGGGGCGCTGGAATATATGGGTGAGCTGTATTTGACGCTAGAACAACCGGAACAAGCAAAAGCATTGCTGGCGCGGCTGGCAAAGATTTGCACGTTTGGATGCGAAGAAAAGCGGGAGTTGCAGGAAGCCATTGCCAGATACGAGTCCGAAAACTAGTCCTTAAGCTTTCCGTCATGGCGCAATTGATCCAGCATGGCGCGCGCCGATGGGCTTAATCCGTCCGTATCGATAACAGGTGGCTGGCTTTCTGATTGAGCCGGATCACTGGCGGTTTCAATAATAGTCCCGGCAATATCGTCAGTAATATTAACGTCATATAAAGGCATGTCCGGATGCGGCAAGCTGGCCAGTTTGCGTTGCAGATATTTAGGCAGGCGGGATGATTTATTATCTGCCCGTAAAGGGTTTTCTCTGGCTGTTGCGGTCAGCTTTGATCGTGGCGGGAAGACCAGATTATAAAGCACGGAAAGAATAAAAATAACCGCACAAAGCATTAATATTGCTGTTTCAAGCGGGTATGTTTCGGTGAACGGGATTAGCCACGGAACATAGGCCAGAAGCTCCACCATAATGGGCTGTCCATAAAATCCGGTGACATATTGTTCTAGTTGCGGGATCATGCCGGTGCTTTCATGAAACGGGTAATAAACTCATCAGCCAGTTGCGGTGATAATCGGGTTTTGTCTTTTTCCCATGGTCGTTCAGTCATGGGAATATCATCTATTGGTGCCAGTTTTTTTCCCATCCACCAAGCCATAATCGGGGCTTTGGGCTTTGGTTTCTGGGTTAGCATTAACCGCCCCTGATGCAAAGATGCGATATGTATCCACATATCTGCCAGGCTGAGGATAGTGTCTTCCAGTTTTGTTTTGCGTGACATAATCAGCCGGAAATCCTGCCGTGGTTGGGGGATGCCTCTTTTTAAGGGGGATAACGCATCCGCATGCGGCAGATTTAGCCGGATAGAGGTATCCAGTTCGGTTGGATCATTCACCAATCCAAAATCAACATTCAGTCGGGATTGATCTGGCGTTGCAATAAGCCTGTTCTGGAAATAGGCACATGCCGTCTGGCCGACTTCGGTCACAAGCGGATCGAGGTTAAGAACATAAAATGTGATCATTATTGTCTTCCCCCTGTCTACTCGTTGATTGCATAATCTAATGCAAAGATGTTCATGCTTGCAAGTGATCTGTCATGGTCATGCCTTGCTGGAAAGATCAGGACATGGCTAGATTGGCGAATCATAAGCAAGGGTATAAGCCTCAAACGGTAAAGTGGCACAGCGAATACGATTTCGATAGGTTAATTTGACAGGCATTAATGGCGCACAGGCGGTATGGGGCAGATGCTGATTATCCGGATCAGCAAACCATTCTGGAATATCGGTGATCATCTGCATAAACGCGGCGCTATTCATGCCGATAGAATCTATATCAGCAAAATGATGGATTAAACCGGCGGATGCTTCGCATATGGCGCAACCGCGCACCTTGACCGCCATTGCTGTAATCAAGCGATCATCAATGATTAATGAGACGGTAACTTTATCACCGCAAGACGGATTAAGCATTTCCGCCTGATGGGTGGGGTGATCTATCATGGGGTGTTCACGGGTTAGCCGCGCTAATGCTAAAAGCTGATCCTGATAAAGACGATCTTGTGACACGTCTTATTCTCCTTATTTATTTGCCTTTGTTTTTGATATATCTGGGTTTATCGGTTATGCTTAGTTTATGTCATTGTCATGATACTGTCATTAGTCATCACTATTTTTATGCAAACAATCATGACTTTTTGTCAAAATGGAAGGCTATACAAATGACAATACCGCATCTGGCGACACGCATTCTGGCAACATTGGGGCCGGCTAGTAATTCGCGTGATATGATCAAGACACTTGCTCTGGAAGGCGCGAGCGCGTTTCGGCTAAATTTTAGTCATGGCACGCAGGATATGCATAAAGATACCTATAATCATATCCGTGATGTCGCGAAAGAGCTTAATCGTCCCATTACTATTCTGGCTGATTTGCAAGGCCCCAAGCTTCGCATCAGCACAATGGCCGAAGGTACAGTGCTTAATATCGGGGATCAGTTTACTTTTGATGATCAGGATATTATCGGCGATCAGCATAGAGTTTATCTGCCGCACCCGGAAATATTTGATGCTATTCTGCCCGGCCATCGCATGCTGGTAAATGATGGTAATCTGCAATTTACCGTTACCAGTGTGGAAACAGGAAAGATTATTACAACCGTTAATGCTGGCGGTGCGATTAGTGACCGGAAAGGCGTGAATGTTCCTGATGTTCCATTGAAAATCAGCCCACTTACAGAAAAAGACCTTGCTGATCTTGATTTTGCTCTTGATCTGGGGGTGGACTGGGTGGCGTTGTCATTTGTTCAGCATGTGACAGATGTGGTTGAAGCACGCGCCATTGTTAAGGATCGGGCGGCGTTGATGGTTAAGGTGGAGAAACCGGCAGCACTTGAGGAACTGGACGACCTGATCCGGGCATGTGACGGCATTATGGTAGCGCGTGGCGATTTAGGGGTGGAATTACCGCCCGAAACCGTGCCGGGTATCCAGAAAGAAATTACTTATGCCTGTCGCCGTATTGGTAAACCTGTGATTGTTGCCACGCAAATGCTTGAATCCATGATTACCCATCATACGCCAACACGGGCAGAAGCATCAGATGTAGCAACCGCTGTGTCCAGTGGGGTGGATTGCGTCATGTTATCTGCAGAAACAGCAGCTGGCCAGTATCCGGCAGAAGCCGTTGCCATGATGCGGCGGATTATCGAAACTACCGAAGCCAGAAAAGGCTATGCCAGCTCAATTGCATTGAAACCGGTTGATGCGCATAATACCTATCACGCGGTAGCATCATCAGCGACACAACTGGCCAGCGGTATTGGCGCGGTTTGCATTGTCGGGTTCTCAAGCACCGGAACCACTGGCGTTCGTCTGTCACGGGAAAGACCGGATTTGCCCATTTACATGATTACGCCAAGCCAGCAATCACGCCAGCGGTTAGGGTTTACCTGGGGCATTACCAGCATCCTGTCAGAGCATTTTGATAGTTTTGATGATGCGCTGCAGGCAATCAGTAGCTTATTGCTGAATAATACGGATTGCCAGTCCGGTGATACAGTGGTCGTTGTTGCTGGAACGCCTTTCGGTGTGGCGGGGTCAACAAACACGATCAGAGTGCTTACCCTCAAATAGCCTGATTTGCCATGACGAAATTATTTTATGAACATGATGCGTCGGGCAACCGGATTGGTGCTCCGGTATCGGGGCAGGCACCGGCCTATCCTGATGGGGCGCGCATGGATGGCCAATGGTGCTATCTGGAACGGCTTACCGCGGATCACGCGGGCGGCCTGGTTGATGTGTTATCCGGTCATCACCAGAACTGGGTCTGGTTACCATATGGGCCTGTTGATGATGCAACAGCCATGCGTGACTGGATAGATGCGTTTGCCAGCGGCGATGATCCGCTGTTTTATGTGGTGCGCCGCCAGACAGATAATCAGATTATGGGGCTTTTGTCCTATCTGCGTATTGATCCGGTCAACCGGTCTATTGAGGTTGGGCATATTAATTTTGCCCCGATCATGCAACAAACACCAGCGGCAACCGAGGCTGTATTCCTTTTAATGAAAGCCGCGTTTGCATATGGCTATCGCCGGTTTGAATGGAAATGCAATATTCTTAATGACAAGTCATGTCGGGCGGCGGAACGGTTTGGTTTGTCGTTCGAAGGCGTCTTCAGACAGGCCGCGTTACCCAAAGGTCATAACCGCGATACCGGCTGGTTTGCCGCCATTGATAGTGACTGGCCACCATTGAAAGCTAATTTTGAAGCATGGCTTCATCCGGATAATTTCGATACCGATGGCCAGCAGAAACAATCGCTATATGATCTTAACGAAAAGCATCTGGTGCGGCGATTTGCTGATGCCGGATATCAATATGAAGAGCAGAAAAAAACGACCTGATATCGCTATCGGGCCGTTTGATCTTTCTGGTATTATTTCCAGAATTAATCGGCTAGGCGGGCGGTAACAATCTGATCCGGCTCTGCTGGTGGTTCACCGGCATTAATCGTCTCAACTACATCCATGCCTTCTTCGACTTGTCCCCACACGGTATATTGTCCGGTCAGGTGACTGCATCCGTCAAAACAGATGAAAAACTGGCTGTCAGCGCTGTTCGGGTCCATGGTTCGTGCCATGCCGACAGTGCCGTTGATATATTGATAATCGGAAAACTCAGCATCCAGTTTCTGGCCTGATCCCCCTGTGCCGGTACCAGTTGGATCACCGGTTTGCGCCATAAAACCCGGAATGACACGGTGAAAAATGATGCCATCATAATAACCATCCTGTACCAGTTCCTTGATACGGCTAACATGGTTTGGGGCAAGTGTGCTTAAAAGAGAGATTTTAATCTCACCTTTGCTGGTTTCCAGAATGAGGGTTTCTGCTTGTGCTGATGCTGACATGATAAAACTTAATACTCCGGCAAGAAAAAATTGTGCAAAACGCATGATTGATCGCTTTCACTAATTGAAAAATATCTGCAGAACTTGACGGAAACCGTCGCCCGCGTCAAGCAGGCATAAGCGGGCAAAAAAAAATGTCTCCGAGTAATGAAAATATCTTGTAGTTTTTTCATTTTAGTGAAAATATCGAAGAAATATTCAATTTATGAGTCTGCCTATGCTCGATAAGACCAGCTCAACAGAACAAAATACTATGCCGGTTCGCCGCGATGATGCGAATGTGCCTATGACGTTGCGATCAACTGGTCAGATTGGGCATGATATTCGCGCGCTTCGGCAAAGCCGTGGCTGGACATTGATTGATCTGGCTAATGAACTGGACCGTTCTATCGGCTGGCTTAGTCAGGTAGAACGCGGCACGTCAGAGCCGGCCTTATCTGATCTGCGTAAAGTCGCAATGTTGTTTAACCTACCTCTTAGCTTTTTCTTTTCTAATTCGCCTGAACATGCGGAAAGTGACCATGTGGTACGGGCGCAATCACGGCGTATCATGCATGATGATACCACTGGCTTGCGCGAAGAATTGCTGTCACCTGATCTGGGCGGAAGATTTGAAATGGTGCGCTCGGTTTTTGCTGCTGGCACCATGATACCTGCGCCGGTGACGCGGCCAACCGAAGAAGCCGGTTATATCGTATCGGGGCAATTGACATTGACGCTGGACGGTCAGGTTTATGAATTAAAGGCCGGTGATAGCTTTCGCTTTGCCGGTGAAGCAATGCAATGGAAGAACGAAGGCAGGGAAGACGCAGTGGTCATCTGGGTCATTGCACCACCTATCTATTAGTCATTAACAGAAAAATATCAGAGTAATCACGGAGAGATCACATGGCAGACACAACACAACAACAAGACGGACAAAAAGCAACCGGTCAATTGCCAGCATCGGCGCGTGTGGTTGTCATTGGTGGTGGATCGGTGGGTTGTTCGGTTCTGTATCATCTGGCCAAGATGGGATGGACAGATTGTCTGCTATTGGAAAAAAACGAATTAACATCAGGGTCAACATGGCACGCCGCCGGAAACTGCCCGAACTTTGTTGGGTCATGGACAATGATGAAAATGCAGTCCTATTCAACAGAGCTGTATCGGCGGCTAGGCGATGAGGTTGATTATCCCATGAATTATCATGTGACGGGCGCAATCCGGCTGGCACATAGCAAAGAGCGAATGGATGAATTCCGCCATGTTCAGGCGATGGGGCGCCAGATGGGTGTCGATTTTGAAATGATGTCCAATGCCGATATGCAGAATATCTATCCGTTCCTTGAAACTCATGATCTGGAAGGCGGGCAATGGGACCCGCTGGATGGTGACATTGATCCGGCACAGCTAACACAAGCGCTGGCCAAAGGCGCGCGGGATATGGGCGCCCAGATTATCCGCTTTTGTCCGGTAACAGGTGTCAGCCGGAAAAACGATGAATGGATTGTGGAAACGCCAATAGGTTCTGTGACAGCCGAATATGTGGTGAATGCCGCCGGATATCGCGCTGATGAAATTGGTAAAATGTTTGGCAGAGATGTGCCTTGCGTATCGCTCGCGCATCAATATCTGGTAACAGAGGGTATTTCCGAATTGTCTGGCCGTACGGAAAAACTGCCACTCTTACGTGATCCGGATAGTTCATATTATCTGCGTCAGGAAAAAGACGGGCTTCTGCTTGGCCCCTATGAAAAAGATTGCCGCGCGCATTGGATAAATGCTGATGATCCACGGCCGGCAGATTTCTCATTCCAGTTGTGGAACGATGATCTGGAAAGACTGGAATGGTATATTGATGATGCCTGCAAGCGGGTTCCTATTCTGGGAACGGCTGGTATCACGCGGGTGGTTAATGGCCCTATTCCATACACGCCAGACGGATTGCCATTGATTGGCCCAATGCCGGGTGTGCCGAATGCCTTTGAATGCTGTGTGTTTACTTTTGGTATTGTTCAGGCTGGCGGCGCTGGCAAATTGATGGCAGAAATTATCATAGAAGGTGAGCCGGAAACGGATTCATGGGCGGTTGATCCAAGACGTTATACCGATCATGTTGACCGCGATTACAGCATTGCCAAAGCGATTGAAACCTACTCGCATGAATACGCGACCCATTATCCGCAAATCCAGTGGCCTGCTGGCCGTCCGGCAAAGATGTCACCGCTATATAATAAGCTCAAGGATATGGGCGCAGAATTTGGCGCTTATGGCGGCTGGGAAAGAGCAGACTGGTTCCCGCAGGATGGCGATTTAAGAGAACCGGCTATGAGCTTTAACCGCCAGCACTGGCATAAAACGGTTGGTGCGGAATGTCATCATGTGGCGGAACATGCCGGATTGATTGATCTGACAGGGTTTACCCGTTTCGAAATCAAGGGCAAGGGCGCCAGAGCATGGCTGGATACAATGGTCACTGGTCGTCTGCCAAAAGCCGGACGCATCGGGCTAGTTTATTTTTCCACGCCAAAAGGCAAAATACTGACCGAAATGACCGCCACCTGTTTTGGTGATGATCATTTCTGGCTAATCACTGGCGCTGGCGCATTCTGGCATGATCGGGACTGGCTACATGCCCATTGCCCGGATGATGGCTCAATCACTATTACTGATTTGACCCGCGATATGGGAAGCTTGCTGATCACTGGCCCTAAATCACCGGCGATTATGGAAATGGTGGCTGGTGACAGCATGGCGCAGGATCAATTCGGCTGGCTGACCCATCGTGCAGGCAAGGTTGCGGGTGTGGATGTGCATCTTATCCGTGTGTCATTCGCAGGCGAAGCCGGATGGGAGCTACATGTTCCCATGGCAAAAATGGAAGCGGTTTATGATGCCTTAATGACAGCAGGCGCAGATCATGATCTGAAACCGTTTGGCATGCTGGCCTTGGATTCCATGCGACTGGAAAAGGGTTATCGATCATGGAAATCTGATCTGACATCCGATTATACCATGCTGGAAAGTGGCCTGGGGCGCTGGGTAAAAACCGATAAGGATGATTTTATCGGCCGCACGGCTTTGATGGCAGAAGAACAGCGTGGGGCTAGCCGCCGCTTTGTTGCCATGGTGCTGGATGATCCGGCAGAAGGTGATGCTTTTGGTGAGGCTATATATCTGTCCTCTATCCGCGTGCAAGGCGCAGATGTGGGGTTGATTGTGTCGGCTGGTTATGGCCACCGCGTTGGCAAATCCATTGCCTATGGCATTGTTGATGAAGCCGCATTTGCCAATGGCAATCCTCAGCTCGAAGTCGAGGTATTAGGCCGGATGCGTCAAGCACATATCATTGATGATGGTGTTCTTTATGATGCAAATAACGCACGCGTTAAAGCATAAGGAGATACTTGGACATGGCTATCACGCTTCCTACACATGCAAAAGCCGTTATTATTGGCGGTGGAATTATTGGCACGTCGGTTGCCTATCACCTGACCAAACTGGGCTGGAAAGATGTTGTTCTGCTTGAGCGGAAACAGCTGACTAGTGGCACAACATGGCACGCGGCTGGATTGATTGCCCAGCTTCGGGCAACCCAGAATATGACGCGGCTGGCGAAATACTCCCAAGAGCTTTATTTCAGCCTAGAAGAAGAAACCGGCGTGTCCACAGGCTTTAAGCGGAACGGGTCTATCACCGTGGCGCTAACCGATGAACGGATGGAAGAATTGCGCCGTTCAGCAGGTATGGCGCGAGCATTCGGTGTTGAAATTGATGAGATTAGCACGGCTGAGATATCAAAACTTTACCCCGGATTGAATGTCGAAGATGCGGTTGGTGGCGTTCATCTGCCCAAAGACGGGCAGGGTGATCCGGTTAATATCACACAGGCATTAGCAAAAGGCGCACGGAATGGCGGCGCCAAAATCTTTGAAGGTGTGAAGGTAACGGATATTATCACCCAGAATGGTGTGGCGGCTGGCGTTGAAACCAGTCATGGCACTATTCATGCCGAATATGTGGTCAATTGCGGCGGCATGTGGGCGCGTGAAATTGGCGCGATGGCTGGCGTGTCGGTACCGTTACATGCGTGTGAGCATTTTTATATTGTCACCGAAGGCGTGGAAGGATTGCAATCCAATCTACCTGTCTTGCGGGTGCCTGATGAATGCGCTTATTACAAAGAAGACGCAGGCAAAATCATGCTTGGGGCGTTTGAACCTAACTCAAAGCCGTGGGGCATGGATGGCATCCCTGACGATTTCGAATTTGATTCCCTTCCCGAAGATATCGACCATTTTGAGCCTATTCTGGAAAAGGCGATTAACCGCTTGCCTATTCTGGCTGAGGCCGGCATCCAGACCTTTTTCAATGGCCCTGAGAGCTTTACGTCTGATAACCGCTATTTGATGGGGGAAGCACCGGAAGTAAAGAATTTCTTTGTTGCGGCTGGTTTTAATTCGGTTGGTATTCAATCCGCTGGCGGTGCTGGTATGGCATTGGCCGAATGGATGCATAAAGGCAATGCCCCTATGGATTTATGGGATGTTGATATTCGCCGGATGATGCCGTTTCAGGTTAACCGATCCTATTTGCGCGAACGGGTCAGCGAAACGCTAGGCTTGCTTTATGCAGATCATTTCCCTTATCGGCAGGTAGAAACAAGCCGTTCGGTCAAACGGTCGCCTATTCATCACAGACTAGCCGAAAAAGGCGCATGCTTTGGTGAGGTAGCTGGCTGGGAACGGGCGAACTGGTTCTTACCCGAAAGTGCGGCTGCCAAGGGCTTGAAGCCGGAATATGAATATTCATGGAAACGGCAAAACTGGTTTGCATATAATGCCGCCGAACATAGCGCCATTCGCAATCATGTTGGCATGTTTGATATGTCCAGTTTTGGCAAGATTATGATGATGGGCAAAGACGCAGAAGCCGTGTTGCAGAAAATTGCCTGTAATAATGTTGCCGTTGAGACAGGCAAAATAGTCTATACGCAATTCCTCAATAGTGATGGTGGGATAGAAGCCGATGTAACCATCACGCGGCTGGATTCTGACCGGTTTATTATTGTCACGCCTGCCGCCACCATCCAGCGTGACCTGAACTGGATAAACCGTCATATTCCGGATGCGGCGCATTGCTCGGCACTGGATGTGACAGCGATGGAATCGGTGTTGGTGATTATGGGGCCGGAAGCCAGAGATTTTCTTCAGCCGCTAATCCCGCAATCCCTGGCTAATGCTGATTTTCCTTTTGGTACGATGCAAAACATTGAAATCGGGCATGGCATGGCGCGCGCGCATAGGGTGTCTTATGTGGGTGAGCTGGGCTGGGAGCTTTATGTTTCAAGTGATCAATCGGTGCATGTTTATGATGAGCTGATCAAGCGTGGTCAGGATCATGCGCTGGCATTATGTGGATTGCATACGCTGGATTCCTGCCGTATCGAAAAAGCATTCCGTCATTTCGGACATGATATTTCCAGTGAAGATCATATTCTTGATGCCGGACTTGGTTTTGCCGCACGAGTCAATAAACAATCTGGCCGGTTTGGTGATTTCATTGGCCGTGACGCGGTTATCCGCCGGAAAGAAGACGGCGTAAAAGCGCGCATGATGCAATTCCGTCTTAATGATGCGGAACCATTACTCTATCATAATGAGCCGATAATCCGCGATGGTGAGATTGTTAGTTATCTGACCAGCGGCAATTACGGCCATCATTTAGGTGGTGCTATCGGGCTTGGCTATGTGCCATGCCGCGATGATAATGATGATGCAGCCGCCATGCTGGCATCAGAATATGTGATCAATGTTGCCGGTGCAGAAATCACTGCACAGGCTAGTCTGAAACCGATGTATGATCCCGATGCATCACGCATGAAAGCCTAGTGACTTTTAGATAAGGTAGAAAGCCATGAACAGATACCCAATCCCACATTCGCCACGATCAGCCCGCAGAGCAGGTGGGCGGCAAGCCAGAAAAGACCTTCGTTCAGCGCCATTGGCGGATAATATCCGTCCGGTTCGTCCGGGGTTATCTGGCGGCAATTACAAGCCGATTGATGATACCGGCGTGGCCGCCATCAGTGATACGATTTTCCAGATACTGGAAGAAATCGGTTTATCGCAAGCGCCTGAATCCGGTATCCGCTATATGACCGATGCTGGCGCGGTTTGTGGTGATGATGGGCGTGTTCGATTTTCCCGCATGCTTATTGAAGATACCATTGCCAATGCCGCGCGGCAGATTACCCTGCACGGGCAGGCACCACAATTCGATCTGGAATTAAGCGGCTCAAAAGTGCATTACGGAACAGCAGGTGCGGCGGTGCATCTGGTTGATGTCGAAGGACGGATATATGACGAAAGCCGCTTGCAGGATATCTATGACGCTGCCCGTATTGTGGAAACAATGGATAATATCCATTTCTTCCAACGGCCAATGGTGGCGCGTGACATCTCGGATGCTCGCGATCTTGATCTTAACACGCTATATGCCTGTATTGCCGGCACCCAGAAACATGTCGGGGTGAGCTTTACCGAAGCAGAATATGTACCGGAAGCGCTGGAAATATTGCATAAAGTCGCTGGCGGCGAAGATAAATGGCGCGCCCGTCCGTTTGTATCCAATTCCAACTGTTTCGTTGTTCCGCCTTTACGTTTTGCGACTGAATCCTGTCTGGTGATGGAAGAAGTCATCAAGGGCGGCATGCCGGTATTATTGCTATCCGCGGGTCAGGCCGGAGCAACCGCGCCTGCCAGTATCGCTGGCGCAGTCGCCCAAGCGGTATCCGAGGTTCTGGCCGGACTTGTCTATGTCAACGCGATGGTGCCCGGGCATCCGGCAATTTGCGGAACATGGCCATTTGTGTCTGATCTGCGGACAGGGGCAATGTCTGGCGGTTCAGGCGAACAGGGTTTGCTAACCTCGGCTTGCGCCCAGATGATTAACCATTTCGGGCTTCCATCTGGGGCGGCTTCAGGAATGGCGGATTCCAAAATGCCGGATGCGCAATCCGGATACGAAAAAGGCTCAACATCTGTCATGGCCGGATTGTCAGGATTGAACATGGTGTATGAATCAGCTGGTATGCATGCTTCATTGCTTGGTTTTTGTCTGGAAAGTCTGATTATTGATAACGATATGCTTGGGCAGGTCATGCGTTGTGTGCGTGGGGTTGAGGTGAACACAGATACCCTAAGCGTTGATGTGATGCGTGATGTTTGTATCGATGGGCCGGGGCATTATCTGGGGCATGATGCCACGATTAAAGTCATGCAGACAGAATATGTCTATCCGGAACTGGCAGACCGGTCGTCACCCAAAGAATGGGAAGAAAATAACAAACCTGATCTGCTGCAGAAGGCAACGGCCAAGAAGAAAAAGATTCTGGAAAATGTCTTTCCTGATCACATATCCGCAGAAACAGATTCGCTGATCCGCCAGCAGCATAACATCCTGCTTAACCGCAAGGAAGATATGGTATAAGAGCGATCAGCAAAGAGCGGCGGCTATCGGGGGGATAGTCGCCGTTTTTATTTATGTATGCTAATGCCGGTCGCCGTAATACAGGGTGACGGTGTGTTTGGCTTCAGCAAAGAATAACCAGCGTTCCATCATGACTCCAGCCAGATGGA
>JAHEII010000158.1 GCA_024639485.1 Alphaproteobacteria bacterium | reverse complement strand
GGCACCGGTCAGTTGGCTAATGATGCCGAAAAACAGCTTGATCTGATCAGATCAGCATTTGATACCCCTGCGCCTCTGGAACTGGATAGCTTTACATTAGGACAACGACCAATTCCCAAAGGCGGCATGCCCACCATTGGCCGTATCAGAACATCAACGGGGGATAGCATCAACGGTATATATCTTGCTGTCATGCATTCCGGTTTTTCTAACGGTGCCGGAGTTGCAGAAAACGCTATGGATGAATTGCTGGATGGTGCGACGCAACCCTTGTTTGAATCGTTCCGGTTTAATCGGGTTAACTGATGCAGGTTCATCTTGTCCATGCCCATCCTGAACCACAATCCTTTTCATCGGCATTGGCACAAATGGCGGCGGCCTCGTTATCCGGATATGGCCATTCTGTTACGGTAAGTGATCTCTATCAGATGCAATGGAACGCCGTTGCTACCGCCCATGATTTTGCTGATCGCACAGATCATGATTATATGAATTATGCACTGGAACAGCGCCATAATCATAAATCAGACACTCTGTCTGCTGATATTATGGCTGAGCTGGACGCATTGTTTGCGGCAGACCTGCTGATTTTGAACTTTCCTTTATACTGGTTTTCAACACCGGCTATTCTAAAAGGCTGGATTGATCGTGTATTGGTTGCTGGTGCTATTTATGGTGGCAAAAGGATTTACAGCAAGGGTGGCTTGGTTGGTAAACGCGCGCTGGTTACCTGCACGCTTGGTGGCCGGGCAGATATGTTTGGGGATGACGGCATTCATGGCCAGCTCAATGATATGTTAAAGCATCTGTTGCAGGGGACGTTAGGATATACCGGCATGACTGTGCTTAATCCGTTTTACGCTTATCATGTGCCATATATATCAGATGCAGACCGCCAGCAGATTTTATCTGATTACCATGAAAGGCTGGCTGGTGTTACGGATGAAAAGGGGCTTATCATGCCCGATTTAAGCCAGTTTGATAGCAGATTCCAGCCGCTTGCGACATAGCAATACTACCTGCTTTGAAATGCCACATGGTAAACATCTGTTTAAACCGTTATGGTTAGAAAATGATTATAATAAAAACGCTATTAATGGGATAAGCGGTAATGACATTACAATCCGGCCAGACAATACAGGATTATATAGACGCTGAATTACATGCCCGTCCCTATCTGCGGCTGAGCAATAATCAGCGTATCTTTCATTTTGCTTTTCGTACTGGCGAAAAAAATGCCAATGACGAATGGGCATTCCTGCTTGATATCATGCGTGAAACATATCAATGGGATCGCTTACCGGCAGATGTTCCTGTTGATCATATGCCAGATGCCTCACCACGGTTTTTCATGCATGACGAAAACGATATTATCTATCGTTATGAACGCCACACGGAATTCACCAATCTAACACTAATTTTTAAAAATGCGGTTGGCATGTCCGGCAAACGGCCTGATTATTTTCATCCGGATGCAACAAACGTTCTGCCAGATCATTTGATCAGCACTTTCCCCGGTGAGCTTATTCAAGCGTTATGGCTGGATATGTCAGCTGATAAAACCCCATGCCAGCCATCAGAGCTAACGGCATTGTTTGGTCATAATAATTTCACCGGCTCACATGTAGCGGATGATATGGCATCAATATTCTGTTCCATGAAAACCGCACCGCATCAAGACGGTCACTTTGGTTTTACCCGTGTTCTTATCCAGAATAATAAACTCAGCGATGAACGCACTGGCCGGTTGGTTCAGCGGATTCTTGAAATTGAAACTTACCGCCATTTTGCCATGCTTTCGCTTCCATTGGTGCGTGAGCTAACCCCACAACTGGCCAAAACAGAAAACACACTTCAGCGCATTAGCAAGGGCATGACACATATTGGCGGTGAACGGCCAACCGAAGTGCTTGAAAAAGAGCTGGCACAGATTACCGATGTGACGGCGCGTATTGAAAAATTATCTGCCCTAACCTCATATCGGCTGGCCGCCAGCAAAGCTTATGATGCCCTTATCCAGAGCCGGATTGCTGATTTACGCGAAACCCGCATTGAAAACTTTCAGACGATTTCGCAATTTCTGGGTCGCCGGCTGGTGCCAGCTATCCGGACATGTTTTGCGTTTGAACGGCGGCTGGATGATCTGGCAGACAGAGCGCAACGCAACAATACCCTGTTGCGAACACGGATTGAAATGCAGATTCAGATACAGAATAATTCGCTTCTGCATTCCATGGAACAACGCGCCAGAGCGCAAATCCGGTTACAGGAAATTGTAGAATTGCTTTCTATTGCCGCCATTACCTATTATATGGTTGGTTTATTAGCCTATGTGTTGAAAGGCATATCTTCGGATTTTATTGATCAGCATCACCGTGCTATATTAGCGGTCGCTGTTCCGGTGATTGCACTTCTGCATTACACTATTTTGCGGCAAGTTCGAAAATCCATGCGGAAAGATTAAACATTCATGTCAAAGTTACCAATCAGATGGACATCTTTCTTTGCTGAGCTTGTTCCTCTTATATTATTCTTTCTGGGTTTCAATCTTTCAGGCTTGTATATGGCCGCCGGATTATCGGTCGCATCAGGAGCATTTATTTCTGGTTTGATCTGGATCAACGAACGCCGCATGCCGCTTTTCGTTGGCATATCCATGTTGTTTTCACTGGTCTTTCTGGTGATTGCCATGCTGGTTAATGAAACGGTTTTCATTAAAGTACATGGCAGCATTGTTAACGGGTTTTTCGGCATTATCCTGCTTGGTGGATTGGTGTTTGATAAACCCATGATGAAGCTGTTTTTTGCGTCACAATTCCAGCTTGATGAATACACATGGGTTCAGTTGAGCCGGAAATGGGGTTATTTTTTCATCATTATGATGCTTGCTAATGAGTTAGCATGGCGCATGCTTGATGATGCGGGCTGGGTGTTTATCAAGCTGGCTGTATTTCCAACACTGACCGTTCTGTTCATGGCATCATTATGGCCAATGACCAAGCGCGGCATGATCATGATTGATGATGTTGAAAACAGCTCGGTCTAATCTCTTTAACGTTCAAAATATGCAACACATTCGCTATGGGATGTCAGATAAAACTGATCAATATGGCGTGCCCAGCGGCATATGTAACCGGCTTTAATCAGGACATGTGCATCACGGACAAAACTGTTTAGATGGCAGGATACCATCACAATTTGCGCTATTCCGCTTTCAGCCAGATGATGCATTTGTTCTTTTGCGCCAGACCGGGGCGGATCAAGTATAGCGGCATCATAATCGCGTAATTCATCCGCCGTCATGGGATCAGCGTTAAGATTGCGCGGCTCGGCCAATAGCTGAACCGGCAGATCAGGCACTTGCCCCCGCACCATTTCACGAAGCGCCATGATCGCATGACGGCTAACATCATAAGCTGCCAGTTTTTTTGGTGTTTGCTGGCGAAACGCAAGCGGCAAGCCAAGT